>JAPKZC010000855.1:2084-7290 GCA_026394025.1 Candidatus Solibacter sp. | reverse complement strand
TTCGGCAACGGCGGCGGCTTCCGCGACGTCTTCGCCGCGGCCCTGTCCGCCCCGGGGGTAAGCCAACTCAACACCGGCAACAGCCAGTTCGCCACCGGCACCAGCTTCTCCTCCAATGGCATGCGTACGCGGGCCAATAATTTCATGATCGACGGCCAGGATACCAATGAGCCCGGTGTCTCGGGTCGTTCCCAGTGGATGAACAACCCCGACGTTATCAAAGAGCTCCGGTTGATCACCAACCAGTTCCTGGCCGAGTACGGCCGCGGCGCGGGGTCCATCGTCAACGCCATTACCAAGAGCGGCACCAACGAAGTCCACGGCACCGCGTTCGAATTCTACAATGGCAACCACCTCAACTCCCGCAGTAATCTGGACAAACAGGCCGGCTTCACTTCAGCCCCGTTCCTGATCGAGCATCAGTTCGGCGGAACCTTGGGAGCGCCTGTCAAAAAGGACAAGTTGTTCGCCTTCGGATCCTTGCAGCGCTGGACGCAGCGCGTCTTGGGTTCCGGCTTCACTGCCACCGGCGTTCCCACCGAGGCAGGCAAGCAGACGCTGCAGCAGTTGGTGGGAACCCGCCCCCAAGTGGCGGCGCTCCTGAAATTCCTCCCGGCCGCGCAAGCGCCCATCAACGCTACCGCGCCGCTCACCGCGAACGGCCAGTCGGTGCAGATTCCGCTCGGTTCGCTCACCAACTCGACATCGCAGTATGTCAACAACTGGCAATGGTCCGGCCGCGTGGATTATAACCTGTCGCCCAACCACACCCTCGGCGGGCGCTATCTCTACAACAACAACGTCGCCGGCGGCTCCGGTCAGGTTACCCCGCCCGGGCTTACCGTCTTGAATCCCATTCGTACGCAGGCCGCCTCGGCGTGGCTCACCAGCACGCTGTCGCCGCGCACGCTCAACGAATTCCGGATGTCCTACCAGCGCTATGCGTCCACCACCACTGCGTCCGACACCTCCTCGGAAGCTATCCCCTCGGTGGAGGTTCCGCAGTTGGGCCTCACCGGCTTCAACTCCGCCACCGACCGCACCGCCATTGGCTTGGCCGTCAACCTTCCGCAGTACCGCTTCAACAATGTCTACCAACTCCAGGACTCGTTCTCCCAAACCCGGGGATCGCATACCTTCAAGGCCGGAGCCGATCTGCGCCGCACCCGCATCAAGAGCCTCTTCGTGCCGCAGATTCGCGGGCGCCTGGTCTACGATACTCTGCAAACCCTGGTGGACGACCTCGCCTCCACCGCCAATATCAACCGCCCGCTGCCCGGCGGTGAGTTGGTGGCTTACTACTGGTGGGACGATTACTACTTCTTCGCCCAGGACACGTGGCGCATCGGCCGCAACCTGACCCTGAACTACGGCCTGCGCTATGAGATCCCGGGGAATTCCTTCCAGAGCCTCTACGGCCTCAATGACCGCGTGGTGGCGGCCAACGGAAACCAGTCCGTTTTTCGTTTGAGTCCCCGCCCCGGGCGCGACAACAACAACTTCCAGCCCCGCATCGGGTTCAGTTGGAATCCCAGAACCAGCAAAGACAGCCTGCTTGGAAAGCTCACCGGAGGCGACCGCCTCGTGATGCGCGGCGGCTACGCGCGCACCAATGACTACGGCTTCCTCAACATCAATCTGAACATCTTCAGCGCCTTCCCGTTCGTCCTTGCCGCCGGCGCCAGCAACCTCGCCAACGCCTGGACCGAGATGCCCAGGCTGTTCCCCAACCTCAGCGACCCGGCCGCGCTGAATCAGTTGAACCGCACCATCGTCGGGGAGGATTTCCGCGCACCCATCGCCGAGCAGTTCGCGCTCGAGTTCCAGCGCGAACTCGGCCAATCCAGCGTCTTACGCCTCGGCTATGTGGGCACCAAGGGGACGGCCCTGTTCCAGACCCTGGACGGCAACCCACGCACCCAGTGTTCGCCCGTTCCCACCAACGCCGCCGGAACCGTCACCGGCTGCCCCCGCGTCGACACTTCGGCCGGCATCGTCCGCTTGCGCGCCAATGCCGCATCCTCCATCTACCACTCGCTGCAATTGAGCTTTGACAAGAGGTTCTCCCACGGGCTGAACATGGGGGCCCACTATACCTGGAGCGCGTTCATCGACACCGCTTCGGAGATTTTCAATCCGTCGTCGCGCGGCGAGGTCGCCATCTCCCAGGATTCCTTCAACCGCCGCGCCGACCGTGGCCGCGCCACTTACGACCGTCCGCAACGCATCGCCACCAATTTCGTCTACGAGATTCCGGCGGGTGACATCAAGAACCCGTTCGCCAAATACGCCTTCAAGGGCTGGCAGATCGGCTCCTTCGTTACCCTGCAAAGCGGGTCGCCCTTCAGCCCGCTCAATGGCAGCGACCCCACCCTGGCCCTCGGCGGTATCGACGGCCTGGTCGGCAGCGCCATCCGTCCCAACCTGAACACCGCGCTCAACGTCTCGAGCATGTCGGTGGAAGGCCTGGTGGCGGCGGGCGGCCGTTCGCTGTTCAGCACCCTGCCAACCTGCCAGCGCATCACCGGCACCAATACCTGCACGCCGGTGCAGCGCTTCGGCAACATTGGCCGCAACATCCTGCGCGGCGACGGCATCGCGCAACTCGACCTCGGCGTCACCAAAATCACGCGCATCACAGAGCGCCACCAACTGCTGTTCCGCGCCGATTTCTTCAACCTCAGCAACACCCGCAACTTCGGCATCCCCGAAGCCCGCATCTCTAACGCCGGCTTCGGCAACCAGTGGGGCACCGACGGCGGCAACCGCCGTATCTTCATGTCGTTGAAGTACCTGTTCTAGTTAGTGTTGTGCCCCTACCTGACGGTCGGGAGCTCCAATCCGAGCCCCGGCCGTCAGGGAGAGGTTGCTCTCCCCCGCATCAGACCCGTCAACGCAAGGCGTATCGATGTTCTAAACTGGGCTCATGGCCACGGTAGATCTGTTTGATCGGATTACGGTTGAGCCGGGGAAGTGCGGCGGCAAGCCATGCATCCGCGGCATGCGGATCACAGTCCGCCGCGTTCTGGAACTGCTCGCGACCTATCCGGATCGCGCCGCCATTCTCGCCGAGTATCCGTTTCTCGAACCGGAGGATTTCCAGCAGGCTCTGCGTTACGCGGCGGCCACGGTCGATGACGAGCGGCTGAGCACAGATCGGGTGGCGTGAAACGAATCCTTCTCGACCAGGGGCTGGCTCCCCTTGCGGCGACCATCCTTCGGCAGCAAGGGTTCGACGCCGTGCATGTCGCCCAGATCGGAATGCATCGGGCGGAGGACGCTGAGATTCTGCAATTCGCAAGAAACGATTCGCGCGTTTGCGTGACGCTGGATCGCGATTTCCACGCGCACCTGGCCGCAACCGGCCACGGACGTCCTTCAGTGGTGCTGCTCCGTGTCCAGGGGCTTGATGCAAAGGGCCAGGCGGATCTGATCCGGTCAGTTTATCTGCAATGTGAAACAGCCCTCTCCGAAGGGGCGGCAATCTCGGCCGATGGTGAGAGCGTCCGCGTCCGGCGGTTACCTCTTAAGTAGTCATGGACTCCAAGAGCCCCCCATCGCAGGTCATTTTCCCCAAACGCCACTTCAGGGCCACCATCACCGCCGCTGGCCGCTGCAGGTCTGCAGCGCCGGGTTCGGCCCATTTCTTGAACTCATTCTTCCCGCTGAAAATTCCCATTCACTAAAGCATCGTCGGAGGACGCGTGATCTTTCCGTCATCACCGATGAACCTGCTGGGAGCGATTATCACGTCATAGTGCGGTGGCCCAGCGACCTCGCTTACAATCCCCACCCAATCTACTCCCCAGGGCCGAAACGCGAATACCGGACCACCGCTTGTGCCAGGCAACTCGAAACTCGCGAGAGAGGGTACGGCATTGCTACGGAATTTGTTAGGCGGATTACCCGGCACACGAATCGTGAGTCCGGCCGCTCCCACAATTGCGGACCCCTGCATGTAAACAATCCCGATAGTGTTGTAGGGCTCTTCAGCAATACGTAAGTCTTTTGGGTACCCACAGAGCGCGAGACGGTCGCCGGTCGACACTTCTGATCTTGGGTAAGGCGGCTGTCGGAAAAATGCTTTCTCATCCAGCTTGAGATTCTCAATGCCGGGACCGGTCAATACTGCGAGATCCAAGTCTTGGTCTACTGACACAGGCTCTACTCCGAGGATGGGAATCGCATGATCTCGATCTAGGTAGAAAATGAGACAGCGGCCAGGTCGCTCTAGTATCCGATCACGAAACGCGGCCCAAACGTGATGCGCAGTTACGAGGAATTTGGCGCAATCAGATTGCCACAAGAACGCTGACCCGCCGCAACGTTCGAAATCGGCCTCGCTCGGCTGCTCTGTCGTGTCTAGGTACTCCACGCACCAGAGCGCGATACAATACCGCCGGAGGATCTGCATGATCGCCGGCCGGGGCATTTCCTTCCAATCAGCCATATTGATTCCCAAGGAACCGTTGCAGAACCGTCGTCAAAAACTCTTCTTCTATTGCCGAACTCTTGTTAAGGCTGACCTGGACAAAACCGATCCTGGTCGGCCTAACCCGGCCGTCGCTGGCTTGATGATCCTTCTATACCACATCAGATGCGCGAGAAGTCGCCGATGCTGAGGAATTTCTGGTTCCGGCCGCAAAACGCCGTTTCATCCAACTTGCAGATCCTCACCCGTTCTTCAGGTGCGGTTGTGCCAGAATCGTGGGCGTCTCTTCCCATGGGCTACGGCAAGGACGACAACCTTCAGGTCGTCTGCCCGAAAAACGATGTAGAACGGAAATCGACGAAAAACCGCTCGGCGGAGGTCGGCATCGAAAACCTGAAATCAGTTGGGCGAATTGGCGATGAGTTCAATCACGCGATCCAACTCATCGAGGAACCGGACTGCGGCACGAACGCTTCGCTCGGCGTACCAGGCGGCAACTTCGTCGGCGTCCTGCTGCGCTGCCGGATGGAAGCTGACAGACCTTCGCATCAGCCGTTCAATCTGGTGCGGAGTTGACGACGAACCTCGTCCCAAGCGATCGTTTGAACGGCACCCGAATCGAGGTCCCGAACTCGCAACGCGATCTCGCTTCTCCAGGCCTCTTCGGCGTCTTCATCGACCTCCGAGTCAAGGCTGTCAATGAGAGAGTCGGCGAGTGCCGCCCTTGCTGCCGGGGGCAGTTTGAAAGCGTGCGTCAACAATTCCGCTGCATCC
>JAPKZC010000855.1:0-2079 GCA_026394025.1 Candidatus Solibacter sp. | reverse complement strand
CCCTGTGCGGCGACACCGCTGCCGGGCCAATTGACGATAGACGTTTGTGGAAAGTGACCGCCCACGCGAGCCTGACTGACTCCGTAACACGACAGTGAGAGAACTGCCCAGCCAGATCCTCCGGTTGGTCGCCACTCGGAAACAGGTCCACCGGTCGCGTAGTCTTCCCGTGGAATCACGATGGCCAGTCTGTCTACCCTGGGCAAGTTTCTACTCGCCCCGCAGCGTGACGGCGGGGTCGATGCGCATGGCCCTTCTGGCCGGAACCGAGCAGGCCAGCAGGATTACGCCTCCCAGCAGCAGCGCGACACTCAGAAATACGTACGGGTCGCTGGGCACGGTCCCGAACAGAAGGCTCCGCAGAAAGCGTGTCAACAGGGCGGCGCCCGCCGCGCCGCCGGCGATTCCCGCCGCTGCGAACGCCATGCCTTGCCTCAGAATCATACTCAGAATATGCCCGTTGCCGGCGCCCAGAGCCAGGCGCAGGCCGATCTCGCGCGTGCGCTGGCCCACCGAGAAGGCCGTCACGCCGTAAATGCCGAGCGCGGCGAGGGCCAGCGCGATCAGCGCGAACGCGCCCACCAGATCGAGTGCGAAGCGGCGCCGCGCCAGCGATTGTGCCACCACTTCCTCCAGTGGGCGAACGCCGAAAACCGGCAGTTCCAGGTCTACTGCCTGCACCTCGCGCCGCAATTGGTCGGCTGGCACGCCGGCGCCCGTGGTTCGCAGAAACACCGACATGGCGTTACCGACTCCTTGATAGATGGAGCGGTAGAGATGCGGCGTGTCGGGCGAGTCGTAGGCCTCGGTCTTGATGGTGCCGACCACGCCCACGACGGTCATCCACCGTGGCTCGCCCGCCTGGCCAAACGCGATCCGCTTGCCCAGCGGGTTTTGGTTCTTCCAGTAGCGGTTGGCCATGGCTTCATCGATGACCACCACGCGGTCCTGGCCGTCATCGCTTTCCAGAAACCAGCGCCCGGCCACCAAGCGCGTTCCCAACACGTGGAAGAAGTCCGGACTGGTGGCTGTCGCCTGGGCCGAAGGGAGTTCGCTGCCCCGGGCATCGGAGCCCTCCACCCGAAACACGGCCCGATTGAACCCAACCAGGGGGATGCTCTGGCCGCCTCCCACGGCGGCGGATTCGACGCCCGGAAGCAGCCGGACCCGGCGCAGCACCTCCCGTACGAACGCCGTGCGCTGTGCCTGCGTCGGGTACGGCGCCAACCGGGGATCGTTGGGAGCGGGCAGCCAGAGGTTCGCCACCATCACCTGCCGCGGGTTGAAGCCCGGATCCACATGAATTACGTTCCAGAAACTCTTCAGCAACAGCCCGGCGCCGAGCAGCAGCGTCATGGAAAAGGCAATTTCGCAAGTCACCAGAACCGCCCTCGCGCCCACCTTCCGGCTGCCTGTTCCAGCTCCCTTGCCGCCCTCTTGCAGATGGGGCAGGAGGGCGGAGCGGGCGATCTGGAGAGCGGGAACGATACCGCAGAGCGCGCCGGTGGAGAGCGATATGGCGGCAGTGAACGCCATCACGCTCCAGTTGACGCCCACCTCATCGAGGCGCGGCAGGTTCACCGGCGCTAGCCGCAAGAGCAGCGGCTGCAGCCAGACCGCGAGCCCGATGCCAGCGACGCCTCCCAGGCCGGCCAGTAACAGGCTTTCCACCAGCACCTGCCGGGCAATCGTCCAATGAGACCCGCCCAAAGCCCGGCGGATCGCGAACTCCCGCTGGCGGGCCGTGGTGCGCGCCAGCAACAGGTTCGCGATACCGGTGCAACAGATCAGGAGCACGCACGCGACGGAGCCGAGGATGACCAGGAGCATGGTGCGCACGTTCCCCGTCAGATCTTCGGCGAGGGGTACAATCCGCGGCGTCCAACCGATGCGTGCAGGGTACGCGTCGGGGTATTGACGCCTCAGGCTCTCGGCGAATGTGTCCAGTTTCGCCTGTGCCTGCGCCGCCGGCAGGCCGGCATTGAGGCGGGCAATGGCACGCGGAAACATTCTGAAATTGCGCTGCGGTGGGGCGGGGAACGGCGCGGCGTGGAATCCGGCGGTCACCCAGACTTCAAT
>JAPKZC010000009.1 GCA_026394025.1 Candidatus Solibacter sp. | reverse complement strand
CGGTGGAGCTTCTATACCTCTCCCACTGCGTGCCGTATCCGCCGAACAAGGGCGAGAAGATACGTGCCTTCTATGAGATAGAGGCGCTCGCCAGCCGCCACAGGGTGCATCTGGCCTGCTTCGCCCGCACGCCCTCCGAAATGGAAGACGCCAAGCACCTGCTTGGCAACCCCTGCGCCTCGGTCTACGCCGCGCCACTATTCCCCTTCCCGCTGCACGCGGCGCGGGCCTTGGCCCGCTTCTGCGCGGGCGGCTGTCTGAACTCGTCATTCTATTCCAGCCGCGCTCTGCGGCGCGATGTGGCCGCTCTCCACGCCCAGGTCAAGCTGGATGCCGCGGTGGCCTATACGGCCGTGATGGCTCCATTCGTGCCCAACGACCTGCCTTTTGTGCTCGACTATATCGACGTCGATTCCGAGAAATGGCTCGCCTACGCGAAGCGCCGCCAACCATCGCTATTCTATCGGCTGGAGGCTGGGCGAGTGCGAAGGCTGGAGATCGCGCAGGGCCGGCGCGCCCGTCTGGGTCTCTTCACGACGCAGGCCGAAGAGTCGGTTTTCCGCTCATTCGCCGCCGACATTCCAACCGCCTACCTGGAAAATGGCGTCGAATCTCGCTATTTTGACCCCGCTGCGGTGAAGCCCGACCCGGCGCTCGCGGGCCGCGACTATCTGCTGTTCGTCGGTTCCATGGACTACTATCCGAACACTGAGGCCGCCGAGCGGTTCGCGCGCGACATCTTCCCCGCCCTACGGGCGGCCGCGCCAGGGCTGGAGCTCCTGATTGTCGGGCGCAAGCCGACCCAGTCCGTCTTCGCCCTGGGTCGCGTTGACGGCGTCGAGGTCGTTGGCACGGTGGAAGATGTGCGTCCGTACTACCTGGGCTGTCGGGCCGTGGTCGCTCCGCTCTCCATTGCACGCGGCATCCAGAACAAGGTCCTCGAAGCCCTGGCGATGGAAAGGCCGGTGCTGGCCTCCAGGGCGATTTGTCGCACTTTCGGCCAGACGCTGCCAAAGGGTGTCTACGAATGCGAATCGGTGGAGGATTACGCGCGGCCGGTGGAAACGGGCCGCATCCGTAAGCACGCGATGGCCCGCTTTTCGTGGACTTCGAACCTGGGCGTGCTGATTCGCGCCGTGGATCAGCTCCGGCGACCGTCGCGATGAGCCGCAGCTACGTCGCCCTGGACCGCGACGGCACTCTCATTGTCGAGAAGAACTACCTCTCCGACCCGTCCCAGGTGGAGCTGCTCCCCACTGTCCTCGAAGGCCTCACACGGCTGCGTCGGGCCGGCTTCGGACTGCTCGTGGTGAGCAACCAGTCCGGCGTCGGACGCGGCTATTTCAGCCTGGACGACGTCGCGCGGGTCAACGCCCGCCTGGCTGAGCTGGCCGGCCCGTTCGACGGCATCTACGTCTGTCCGCACCTGCCCGACGCCGGCTGCCGCTGCCGAAAACCAAAGCCGGGACTGCTCGAGAAGGCCGCCCGGGAGCTCGGCTTCGACCTCGCAAACTGCTTCGTCGTGGGCGACAAAGCCAGCGACGTGGAGCTGGCCCGGCAGGCGGGCGGCAAAGCCATCCTGGTCACCACCGGCTACGGCGCCGGGCACCTTGCCAGCGGGCAGGCCAAGCCTGACCACGTGGCCGCTACGTTCCTGGCAGCGGCGGAGTGGATCGCCAGCAGCGACTGACCGCCAGCGCCGCGACGGCCATGCCAAAGCCGGCCACGGTATCCACGGCGAAGTGGTAGCGCCCGTAAACGGTCGCCACAGCGATCAGGGTCGCCAGCAGTAGATAGCGGCGCCCGGTCCAAGGGTATTCCGGCAGTAACTTCCTGATGG
>JAPKZC010001034.1:18659-19719 GCA_026394025.1 Candidatus Solibacter sp. | reverse complement strand
GTGATGGCGGCGGCGCGACGGAAGGACCGTCTGCTTGCCTTGCAGCAGGAACTGGCGGCGGAGAATGCCGTGATCGAGATCGCCGTTTCGGACGCTTCCAGTGTGGCCGACATGGAAGGGCTGGTGAAGCACACGAGCAACCGGCTGGGCGAAATCGACATCCTGGTTTACAACACGGGGACCAATGTCAAGGATCGCGCCCTGACGCGGCTGACTCCGGCGATCTGGGACATGATGATTTCGGTGAACCTCAACGGCGCCTTCTACGCCACTCAGGCGGCGCTACCCGGTATGCGGCAGCGCGGCTCAGGCCACCTGATTTACGTGGCATCGATTTCGGGCCTCGCGCCGGATGTATCGGGTGCGGCCTACCAGGCGTCGAAGCGCGGCCTGGTGGGGCTGGCGCACGCGGTCCGCGTGGAGGAGAAGGAGAACGGCATCCGCACCTGCGTGATCTGCCCGGGTCTGGTGGATACGGAGATCCTGGAGAACCGGCCCGTGAAACCCTCGCCGGAGATACTCGCCAAAGCGCTGCAACCGGGGGACGTGGCGGAAGCCATCCTGGCGGTGGCGAAACTGCCGGCGCGCGTGACGGTGCCGGAGATGCAGGTGGTGCCGACCTACCTGTGAGGCCGTGAGAATGCGGCCGGTGCTGGACCCGGTCCTTGGGATAGTTCAACGCGAGGGCGGCTGGTCCAGTTGCTTGACCAACTGCTGTACGGCGGCGATCTGGTCGACGGTTCCGCGCACCGCGATGGCCCTTTGCGCGTGGTACGGGTAGGCGCGCTGCACCTTCACGTTGTCGCGCAGTTGGTTGACGATTGCCTGAATGTCCTGCGGCGACTGGTCGTGGGTCAGGTAGAACACGCGGATGGTGTTTACCATGGTGTTACTGACGCGGATGTCGCGGGTGCCCGCGTCTTGCACGGGCGGCCCAGGCGGGCGATCGAGTTGCGTGATGAGCCAATCGGCCACGGCTATCTGTTCGGCCGAACCGCGCGCCACCAGGAGTTTCAGCGAATTGTAAGGGAAAACGCGCTGCATGTCGGTGGTCGAACGG
>JAPKZC010001034.1:6231-18646 GCA_026394025.1 Candidatus Solibacter sp. | reverse complement strand
GAACGGATGAGGTTGGTGAGTTCCTGGACGTTCACGGGCGAAAGAGCGTGGGCGAGGCTAAAGACTCGCACCACCTCGTCCTGGCCCCGTTCGTTGCGGTACGGATGGATGGCGGCGACGGCGGCTTGGGGACGGGCCTCGGTCCTGTCCATTTCGGACAATAGCCACTCGGCGAGCGCCAACTGGGCGGAGTTTCCGTGCACGGGCAGGGATTTCGCGGCGCGGTCGAGGGTACCGGGAGTGTCCGCCATGGCGCGGACGATGTTCAAGATCTCCTGCATGGCCTGCGGGGTTTCGGTGTGGGTGAGGTAGAACACCCGGTCAAGGCCCGGTTGGGGCGTGGTTTGCCCAAACGCCAGCGAGGCGAAGAGGGCGGTGGTCAGGCATCGGGCAGCGATCGTGCGCATGGCGCTCCTTGTAGGCTCTCAGTGGGTAGACGCCGCGCGGCGGGCGAATGGCAAAGACGAAGTTTCCGGCGTGATCTTGCATATCATGCGGTTTTCCCTGCACGACGGGCCGGGCATCCGCACGGCCGTATTCTTCAAGGGCTGCCCGCTTTCCTGCTGGTGGTGTCACAATCCGGAAAGCCAGAATTTCGAACCCGAGGTGCTTTACTCCGCGGAGCGCTGCCGTCTGTGCGGCGATTGCGCGGCCACCTGCCCGCACGGCGCGATAGAGCGCATCGGCGAGCGCATGACCGTGACCGACGATTGCCGGCTCTGCGCCACCTGCGTGGACGCCTGCGGCGCGGAAGCGCGCTCCGTGGCCGGACGGACGATGACGGTGTCTGAGATCTTGGCGGAGGTTGAGCGCGACGTGGTGTTCTTCGACGAATCGGGCGGCGGCGTGACGTTCACCGGCGGCGAACCATTCGGGCAGGCGGAATTGCTGGAAGGGCTGCTGCAGGCGTGCCGCGAACGCCGAATACACACCACCGTAGAGACCTGCGGGGCGGCTGCGCGGGAGAGCGTGCTGCGGATTGGCAGGCTGGCCGACCTGATTCTCTACGATCTCAAGATGCTGGACGCGGAGCGCCACCGGCTGTACACGGGTGCGGCCAATCGCAACGTCCTCGAGAATCTGGAAGCGCTGGTGGCGGCGGGTCTGCCGGTGATTGTGCGCATTCCGGTGGTGCCAGGCATCAACGACGGCGCCGACGACGTTCGCGCCTACCTGGCGAAGCTGCCTCTGACGCGGGTCGATTTGCTGCCCTATCATGGCGCCGGCGTTGAAAAATACCGGCGGCTGGGCCGCGAATACCGGATGCAGCAGACGGCGCCGCCGGCGGACCGCACGATGGCCGCGATGGCGGCGGAGATGGAAGCCGTGGGGATTCCGGTGAAGATCGCCGGTTGAAGGAGCATGTTATGACGGAGCGAGTGGCGCGCCTACGCGCTTGCAGCCTGGAAACCAAGCCGTGGCTCTCCCTGGAACGCGCCCGGTTGTTGACCGGGTTTTACCGCACGTGCGATCAGGCGCTCTCCACGCCGGTACGCCGCGCATTGTCCCTTGCATACCTGATGGAGCGCAAGACGATCTACATCGGTAGCGAGGAGTTGATTGTAGGCGAACGCGGGCCCTCACCCAAGGGCACGCCGTCGTACCCGGAGCTCTGCTGTCACAGCCTGGAAGACTTGGAGATCCTGCACACACGCGAGAAGATCTCTTACACGGTGAGCGAGGAGGCGCGGCGCACACAGGCGGAGGAGGTCATTCCCTACTGGCAGGGCGGCTCGATGCGCGACCGCATCTTCGCGGAGATGACGCCGGAGTGGAAGGACGCTTACGCCGCGGGGATCTTCACCGAATTCATGGAGCAGCGCGCGCCGGGACACACCGTACTGGGCGATGTTATCTATCGCAAGGGCTTGCTGGAGCTTCAGGCGGATATTGACGCCGCGCTGGGACGCCTGGACTATCACGGCGACGCGCGGGCGTGGGACAAGCAGCAGGAGTTGAAGGCCATGCGGATTGCGGCGGGCGCGGTGATGCGCTTCGCCGAGCGGCACGCCGATCTGGCCTTGCGTATGTCCGACGAGGAACCGCGAGCGGAGCGCAAGGCCGAGTTGGCGCGCATCGCCGAAGTCTGCCGCCGCGTCCCGGCGCGCACGCCGCGCGATTTCCAGGAAGCGCTGCAAGCCTACTGGTTCGTGCACTTGGGGGTGATCACGGAGCTCAACACGTGGGCCTCCTTCAGCCCGGGGCGTCTGGACCAGCATCTGGCGCCTTTTTACGAGCGAGACCTGTCTAACGGCACGCTGGACCGGGAAGCGGCGCGGGAACTGCTGGAGTGCTTCTGGGTGAAGTTCAACAACCAGCCTGCGCCGCCCAAGGTGGGCGTCACGGCGGCCGAGAGCGGCACCTACACGGACTTCTGCAATATCAATACGGGCGGCCTCAGGAGCGACGGCACGGACGGGGTCGGCGAGGTTACTTACCTGATATTGGACGTGATCGACGAGATGCGGCTCTTGCAGCCTTCGTCGAATCTCCAGTTGAGCAAGAAGAATCCCGACCGCTTTCTGAAGCGGGGCCTCGAAATCGTGCGCAAAGGCTGGGGACAGCCCTCCATCTTTAATGCCGATATGGTGGTGGAGGAACTGCTGCGGCAGGGCAAGTCCATCGAAGACGCGCGCACCGGCGGCACTAGCGGGTGCGTGGAGACGGGGGCGTTCGGCAAGGAAGCCTACATACTGACGGGCTACTTCAATACGGCGAAGGTTCTGGAGATCACACTGGCCAACGGGCGCGACCGGCGCACCGGGAAGCAGATCGGCGTCGAGACCGGCGATCCGCGGCGGTTCAGTTCTTACGACGAGTTGTTCGAGGCGTTCCGCAGGCAGTTGCGGCACTTCATTGAAATCAAGATCCGTGGCAACAACGTGACGGAGCGGCTGTACGCGCAGTATATGCCGGCGCCGTTCCTTTCCGTGCTGGTGGACGATTGCATCGCCAATGGGCGCGATTACAACGATGGCGGACCGCGCTACAACACCACGTATATCATGGGGACCTCGCCCGGCAGTGTGACGGACAGCCTCTCGGCCATCCGCTTTCACGTGTTCGACCGGGGGACGGCCAGCATGGACGAGTTGCTGGCGGCCCTGGATGCGGACTTCGCGGGCTACGAGAGCCTGCGGCTTCAGTTGTGGAACAAGACGCCGAAATACGGCAACGACGACGCGTACGCGGACGGCATCCTGCGGGCGGTGTTCGACGCGTTTTACGACGAGATCAACGGGCGCCCCAACACCAAGGGCGGGGCCTATCGGGTCAACTATCTATCGACCACGTGCCATGTGTATTTCGGGTCGGTGACCGGGGCCACGCCGGATGGCAGACACGCGTGGGAACCGCTTAGTGACGGCATTTCTCCGACGCAGGGCGCGGACCGGCACGGGCCGACGGCGGTGATCCAATCGGCGGCGAAACTGGATCACGCACGCACGGGAGGGACGCTGCTCAACCAGAAGTTCTCGCCGCGGTTGGTGGAAGGGGAGAGCGGGCTGGCGCATCTGGCGCACCTGGTGCGCTCGTACTTCAAGCTGGACGGACACCACATACAGTTCAACATCGTGACGGCGGAGACCTTGCGGGAAGCGCAGCGCGAGCCGGAGAAGCACGGCGATCTGATCGTGCGGGTGGCGGGATACAGCGACTACTTCTGTGATCTGACGCCGGCGTTACAGGGGGAGATAATTGCGAGGACGGAGCAGGCTGGGTTTTAGTTCCGTGACTGTGGGGGCCGGTGAATACGGTGTCATATGAGAAGGGCGGACCATCGCGATGGATGGTCCGCCCTTTGTCATGGTTACTGACTAATTGACGACTACGGTGGCGGCGCTGGCGCCGGATTGGGATTTCGCCGTGCCCACGGTGACCACGACGGGTTGGGTGCCAGTCTGGGTGGTAAGCGGAATGGTCACGTTAACCTGCATGACTCCGGAGATCAGGCCCGGGGCGGAACCGGCATACTGAACCACGGCATCGACTCCGCCGATAGTGACGGTCACCGGAAGTTGCGGTTTCTTCAGAGCGGAGACGACGGCCGGAATGATGGCGCCGTCCGCGCCCTGCGGCGAGGTCTGACCTTCGCCAGTCATATAGATGGCGATGACGTTACCGCGCTTCTCGGGGTTGGTGAGGCCGTTGACCGTGACGCCATCCTGATTGAGGACGGCGCCGGGGCCGGTGCCCTGCTGATTGAGCGTGTAAATACCGGGGGCGGCCAACACCACATTGTAGGTGAGTGGGGCGGACTGCACACCAGAGTACTCGACTACGATGGTGGTGGTAGTGCGTCCGGCGACACCGTACGGCACCATGACGCTGGTCTGGCCGGCGGACGCGTAGATGATGGGCGCCGGGACGTTATCGAACAACACGCGAGTGTTGCCGACAAGAGTGCCGACGGCGTTATTGACGACGGTTCCCTTGACGATTTCGGCAGGTCCGACACCGGTGCCGAAGATCACGATATTCTCGCCCGGCGAGACTGCGCCCGTGGAGTAGTTGGCCGCATTGGCCACGGCGGTGACCACGGGTTTGGGAATCGCGGTGACGGTAAGCGTCACCGGAATGGTGGCGGCCACAAGGGCATTGGTCGAAGTGATGATGATCCGGCCGTTGTAGGTACCTGCCGCCAGGTTGGCAGTCGATACCGAAACGGCAAACGTGGCCGGCGCATTGCTGGTGGCCGGGGTGACGATCAGCCACTGGCCAACAGTGCCATCGAATTGCGCCTGGGCGCTCAACGGGACGTTACCGGCGGTGCCGGTGGCGTTCACGGTGAGATTCTGCGCCGACGGCGCGGTCTGCCCGATGGTGAAGGCGAACGAAAGAGAAGTGGGCGAGGCGGCGAGTACGGCCGGGGGCACCACATTCAGGATTATGCCAATGGCGACAGGGCTGCCGGTGGCACCGGTGGAAGCGATGGTGACCGTGCCGGTGTACTGGCCGACCGCGAGCACCGTGCCATCCACCAGCACCTGCACGCTGGACGGCGTGGTACCGGAAGCCGGATTGGCGCGCAGCCAGTTGACACCGTTTAGCGTGGAACTGGCGACGGTGAAGTTCAACGGGGCGGGGCTGCCGGCGACGGCAATGCTCTGCGGGGACGGAGCCGCACCGCCTGCCACCTGGGTGAAGATGAGCGTGGTGGTGGGCGCGGAGATGGTTCCGGGGTTGACTTTGAATTTCACATTGATGGTGGCGGGACTGTTCCCTGCCCCTGGCGAACTCACTTGGATGGTGCCGTTGTAAGTGACTCCCGCGGTCAGTTTGGATCCATCGACGGCCACGGTGAGGGCGCCGCTGGTGGAGGTGTTTCCGCTGGCGGGAGAGATGGCGAGCCAACTCACGGAGGTGCTGACGTTGGCAAGCGCGGTGTAGTTCAAGATCTGCCCGCTGCTACCGATGGTAACGGTCTGGGAGGCCGGAGCGGGCCCGCCCGAGGTCTGCTCAAAGCTGAGATCGGCGGCACTCAGCGTGAGCGATCCGGCGGTCACATTGAGCGTGACTGGAATGCTGACCGGGCTATTGGCGACAACTGCCCCTCCTGGTCCGGTGGCCGTCACGGTCACCGTGCCGGTGTAGGTACCGGCGGCGAGCCCGGTCGGAATCACGAAGACGGTGAGGACGTTATTGCTGCTGGTGGAGCCGCTCTGCGGCCCGACAAACAGCCAGTTGCCGCCGCTATCTGCTTGGAAGACGACGCTGTAGTTCAATGCTGTGGCGGGGATTGCCCTCCTACTCCAACCGTGAACACCGGAGGATTAGCCGGCGTCAGCACGAGCAGCGCGGTGCTGGAAACGTACAGCTTCACTGGAATGGCGAGCGGGCTGTTCACGGCAGCGGCGCCGGTAGCAGGGTTGGTTGCGGTGATGGTGAGAGTGCCATCGCAGGTACCGGCAACCAGGCCGGCAGTGACGACGGACACGGTGAGGGTATCATCCGTGACACCGCTGATGGAATTGTTGGCGCCGTTCAGTTGCAACCAGGTGGCGCCGCAGGTAGTGGTGGTCAGGGATGCGGAGTAGTTGAGGGGCACGCCGGTGCTGCTAGTGACCTTGACATTGCGCGTCGCCGGAGCCGATTGCCCGATCTGGTAGGGGAAGCTCAGCGTGCTGACGCTGGCGGATATGGTGGGGTCATTGGTGACCTTCAATACCACTGGGATCGCCTGGGCTGGGCTGCCCACGGCGTTGAGCGCCACGTTGATGGTGGCGTTGTAAGTCCCCGGCGCAAGTCCCGCGGGATTGACGGAAACCGACAGAGGAGTGCTTGTGATGCCGGCGGTGGGTACCGTGAGCCATGGCGAGTTGGCGCTCTGGGTGACCGTATAAAGCAGGGTCCCACTGGTGGCGGTGATGTTGACGGTCTGCGGAAGCGGGGTGATGCCCACCTGGCCGGTGAAATTCAGCGCGGCGTTAGGCACGTTCAGCAGGGCCGTGTTGGAGACGACAAGCCTGACTCCAATCTCCTTCTGCGTCGGACTGCCACCGGGCGTGAACAGCGTCAGCTTGCCGTTGTAAGTTCCCGCGGCAAGTCCGCCGGGGTTCAAAGTGAGCGTGATCTGCGTGGAGCCGGTGAAGCTGCCGCTGGGCGGGCTGATGGTGGAGATCCAACTGCCGGTATCCACCGAGGAGGTGAAGCTGTAGCTCAGCGACTGGGAAGCCGTTGTGGAGATGGTGAATGTCTGGCTGGGGTTGGGGGCCGCGATACCCGTCTGCCAGTTGAAAATGAGGGACTCCGGGTTGACGGTGACCGGGGGGGTCGGCAGGACCGTGAGAGTCAAGGGCACGATGACCGCGGGGCTCTGCCCGGCGGGTACCGGCGTGATCGTCACCGTCCCGGCGTAGGTGTTGGGCGCCAGGCCGGCAACCACGGCATTGTTGATCAGTATCGTCAGGCTCCCAGGCGAAATGCACGTATTCTGTAGCAGGGTAAACCAACTGCCGCCGGATGTGATAGCGGAGGTGGCTGTACACTGGGTGGCGGCGCCGCTAAGCGTAAGGCTTTGGGGGACGGGGAAACTGATGCTGGCAACGGTGTAAGTGAAGGCGAGTGAAGCGGGATTCACGCCGATGGCGCTGACCGTGAATGTCACCGCGACGGCATTGTTGGTGCCGGAACCGCCGATGACGGCCAGATTGGCGGTATAGGTTCCGGCGGAAAGCCCGGAGGGGTCGGCGGATACCGCAACTGCGGCAGGGGTGTTGGCGCCGAAGGTGCTCTGGCCATTCACTTTGAGCCATTGCGGTGTCGTTGGAGGCGCCACCAGGATGAAGGGAATGGAAGCTCCGGTACTGGTAACATTTACCGTCTGGGTAACGGCGGAGCCACCGAACTGACCGGAAAAGGTCAATGTGGACTTGTCCAAAACGATCGTTTGAGCACTCAAGCAGTGTGCGGAAGCAAGCGCGAACAGCGGCAGAATCAGGTGGGAAATCGAAAGAACTCTCTTCAAGGTAGAACCTCCAAAAAGGGCGGGCAGTTCAGACGGGAGAACGCCACAGCGCAATACTTACTGTGCACGGCGCGTGCCATTTGGCGTTTCCTCACAAAAACATAATGGACCAAAAATGTTTTATATTCAATAGATTTCATGAGTTGCATGCGGTGCGAGGGGAGTGGATCAGGCGATCTTCATTGGGCGACAGGGGTACACCACGACACAGCCGCTGTGACAGGAGGCCACGATATCAAGCGCCGTACAGCCCGTGTGAGACGGCATAATCCAGCACGGCGGCTGGCAGCCCGGCGGGGCTTTGGCGGGATGCCAGAGCTAGGCGGATTGCGGAAGACGAGAACGGGACCTCGATATCGTCGATGCGATCGAACTCCACGCCCGGAGGCGATTGGTACAGGTGTCCGGGACGGCTGACGACGAGGAAGCGAACGCCGCGGGCGACGTCGCGCCAGCGGTGCCAGGTACGGATCTCGGCGAAGGCGTCAGCTCCGATGAGGAAATGCAGTTGGTCGCCCGGAGCGAGACGGGCGCGTAATATTTCGATGGTATCGATGGAGTAACTGCGCGCGGTACCTTCTTCGAGGCGGGAGACTTCGAAGCGCGCGTCGCTCTGGCAGGCGAGTTCGGCCATGCGGACACGATCGGCGTAGGGCGCGTGGGTGACGCCCGCCTTGTGAGGCGGATGGGCGGCGGGGACGAAGAGCACGCGGTCGAGATGGAAGCGTGCGGCGGCCTCGCTGGCCAGAGCGAGGTGGCCATCGTGGATGGGATCGAAGGTGCCGCCGAAGATCGCAAGTTTCAATTAGTGCACCGTGCGGACCGCACCCCTAGAAGCGGTAAAAGAAAACAATTTTCTCGCAAAGGCGCAAGGCACGCCAAGAAGACAGACGAGCTTTTCTTTGCGAGCTTCGCGCCTTTGCGAGAAAACGGTCTTCAGTCACGGCTGCTAAGGGAGTCACTAGGTCCTCTCGATGGTGACAGAGTTGATGCGGACTTCCTTCGCCGGACGGTCCTGGGCGCCGCGGGGAAGCTTGGAGATCTTCTCGACGACGTCGTAGCCCTCAACCACTTCACCGAAGATGCTGTGCTTGTTGTCGAGCCACGGGGTGGCGGCCACAGTGACGAAAAACTGGCTGCCGTTGGTATTGGGTCCGGCGTTGGCCATGGAGAGGAGACCGGCCTTGGTGTGTTTCAGGGTGGGGTGGAACACATCGGCGCACTGGTAGCCTGGGCCGCCGCGGCCCGTGCCTTGGGGGTCGCCGCCCTGGATCATGAAATCCGGAATGACGCGATGAAAAACGGTGCCGTCGTAGAACGGCTTCCCGGTCTTGGAACCATCGGCAAGGGAGACAAAGTTGTTCACGGTATTGGGCACCTTGTCGGCAAATAGCAGGATCTTGAACTTGCCTTCGGTGGTATCGAATGCGGCGCAAATTTCGTTGGGCATCTCTAAAATTGTAACAGGACGCCTATGCTAAACTGATGACGGCAATGCGGCCCGGGAGCCTCGCCGGATTTGCCTGTTTCGCCCGGAGAAGCATATTTCACTGACGATCGACGAACATCGGGATCTGGCGTCTGAAATGAAAGCAACCGCGCGGCGGTTGCGTGCTCTGTGCGATCTGGTGGTGGGTGTGTACGGTCCGGCCAATCGCGCCGCCTTCAGCTTCATCAAGACGATGGAAGCGATTGAGCGTCTGGAACAGGATCTGGCGACACAAGCGGCGCAGGACCTTCAGGACGTTCCAGGGCGCTCGACAAACGGCCCGTGATTTGCTAAGATACTAGTACCATTGTGGTACAACTGCCCGAACAAACCATTCATACCACGCCGGCACATCATTCCTCCAGCACCGCATCCGAGGAGTAAAACTTTAGGAACTCTATGGCATCTAACACGTATTCCCAGGGCGCCCAGGTCGAGCATCTGAAGTTCGGGTTGGGGCAAGTCCTGTCCAGCAGCGAAGAGCGAATCGTCATTAAATTCGACGATCACGGCGAAAAGAAGTGTGTCACGACGTTGGTGATGGGTAGTTTGAAGAAGAGCGACCGCGCGGCGCCCGTCGAGAAGAAGGGCACCCGCAAGAAGAAGACTGTCGTACCCGCTACGGCGTAGCACACAGGATTTCGAGGACACTTTCGTTGAACGCAAGCCAGAAACGGTTATTTGAAGAGGCCCGCAAGCGCAATCCGGACCTCAAGATGCCATCCGAGACCAAGCCACCGGCGAATTGGTCGGAAGCCGACCTTCAGTTGGTGAAACAGGGAGTCGGCGACAAGTCCAGCCGCCCGGCGACTCCGGCGGCAGCCATGGGCGATGCCACCGGCGAAGCCCCCTCCGGCGAACAACCCGGAAGCGTAGTCACCTACTTCGAGGCCAAGGGCTTCGGGTTCCTGCGCCCCGACGATGGTGGAAGGGACATCTTCTTCCACGTCTCCCGCCTGTCGGAAGGCCTGGCGACGGATCTGCGTCCAGGTACCCGCGTGCTCTACGAACTGGGTATGGACCGCACCGGCAAGATGGCGGCCAGCAGCCTGCGCATCCCACCGCCCGCGGCTCCCGCGGCCGCGGAATAACGGCTATAATAGGAAGACCCCACAAGGTCCCGCGCACGGATACCCTTGCGGGGTTGGTCTATTTTCATGTTCGACAATCTATCAGATAAACTGCAGCGGGTCTTCAAAAACCTGCGCGGCGAAGGAAAACTCTCGGCCGAAAACATGGAGAGCGCCCTGCGTGAGATTCGCATGGCGCTGCTGGAAGCCGACGTCAACTTCAAAGTTGTCAAACAGCTAATCGAGAACATAAAGCAAAAGGCCGTGGGCGAGGAAGTACTGAACGCGCTGTCACCCTCGCAGCAGGTAATCAAGATCGTTCACGAGGAACTGATCAAGATCCTGGGCAGCCACGAATCCAAGCTACGCTTCGCCAATGAGCCGCCCAGCGTGTTCCTGATTGTGGGATTGCAGGGCTCGGGCAAGACCACTTCCACCGGCAAGCTGGCGCGTTGGCTATCGAGGAACGGTCACTCGCCCATGATGGTATCGGTGGACGTGTACCGCCCGGCGGCTCGGGAGCAGTTGAGGGTTGTGGCGCGCGAGATCGGCCAGCCGATTTATGAGGGCGCGCCTGAAGAGAAAACGCCGCTGGATCTGGCACGCTCGGCGCGCAGGGAAAGCGTCAATCGGGGCCGCGACGTCCTGCTGGTGGACACGGCTGGCCGCCTGCATATCGATGACGACCTGATGGTGGAGTTGCAGCAATTGAAGGAGCAGCTCAACCCGGTGGAGATTCTGTTCGTGGCCGACGCCATGACGGGCCAGGACGCCGTCAAGTCCGCCGATGAGTTTCACAAGCGGCTGGGCATTACGGGCGTAATCCTGACTAAGATGGACGGCGATGCCCGCGGCGGCGGCGCGATTTCCATCCGGCACGTGACGGGACAGCCCTTGAAGTTCGTGGGGGTCGGCGAGAAATTCGACGCACTGGAGCCTTTCCATCCCGACCGTGCGGCCAACCGCATCCTCGGCATGGGCGACATCCTCAGCTTCATCGAAAAGGCCGAGGAAGCCATCGACAAGAAGCAGGCCGTCGAGATGCAGCGCAAGCTCATCGAGAACGATTTCACGCTCGAGGACTTCCGCAATCAGCTCAAGCAGATTCGCAAGCTGGGGCCGCTGGAATCGCTGCTGGGCATGATGCCCAAGGTTGGGATTCTGAAGGAACTCCAAGGCGTCAAGGTTGACGAGAACGAAATCAATCGCGTGGTGGCGATCATCGATTCGATGACATACCGCGAGCGCGACAATCATATGATCATCAACGGAAGCCGGCGCCGGCGGATCGCCCAGGGCAGCGGCACTTCCGTGCAAGAGGTCAACCGAAGACCTTCTCGGGTGGCTTCATGGGCAAGAAGCTCGGTAAGATGAAGTTGCCCGGTGGGTTTCCATTCGGCAATCTGCCTTCGTAAATTTGGGAAAGGTTCGGGCAGGTCGTTGACCCGCCCTACATTGGAGTATTCATGCTGATGATTCGCCTGGCGCGGTTTGGCGCCAAGAAGAAGCCGTTCTATCGTGTGGTTGTAATTGAGAAGGAGCGCGCCCGCAACGGCCGCAATCTGGAAGTGGTGGGACACTACAACCCGCTGGGCTCGCCGAAGAAGGTCATGTTGAAGCATGATCGTATAGAACACTGGACCAAGAGCGGGGCCCAGCTTTCCGACACTGTGAAGCGCCTGCTGGAAAAGAACCCTCCTGTGCAGCCGGTGGTCTAGACCCGCTGTAGGACAGGCCGGGGTACCCTCTGGGTCAGTCCGTCTCACAGTGCGGCGCCGGGTTCGGTTACCATGAGATTTGTGGAGGCGGGGTGAATGAAACAGTTGGTTGAAGATATCGCGAAGGCTCTGGTAGACATCCCGGACGAGGTCGTAGTCCGCGAGGTCGCGGGCGAACAGGTCACCGTTTTGGAATTGCGCGTGGCCCCTAGCGACCTTGGAAAAGTGATCGGCAAACAGGGTCGAACCGCCCGCTCCATTCGCACCATTCTTGGAGCGGCGGGAATGAAGCTGAATCGCCGGTTTACCCTGGAGATCCTTGAGTAACGATGCAGAGACCGGATGGGTCGCGGTCGCCCAACTCGGCAAGACGCGGGGCAACCGGGGCGAACTGACCGCGGTGATGCTGAGCAGCAAGCCGGAACGGTATCAGTCTCTCAAAGAAGTTTTCCTCTTCGCCCCCGGCGGCCCTGCCGGGGGCGAAAAATACGAAGTGGAATCTACCTGGTTTCACTTGGCCACGCTGGTGTTCAAGTTCCGCGGCGTGGACACCATTTCCGATGCCGAACTCTTGTACGGCCGCGAAGTGCGCATCCCGGCCAGCCAGCGAACCGCGCTCGATGAGGGTGAATACTTCCAGAGCGATCTGATCGGCTGCGAAGTGGTGGAC
>JAPKZC010001034.1:0-6226 GCA_026394025.1 Candidatus Solibacter sp. | reverse complement strand
TCCATCTGCGTGGACATCGATCCCGCGGCCAAACGTATCGCGGTTGAACTGCCCGAAGGATTAAAGGACTTGAACCGCCCGTGATCTTCCATGTGCTGACGATCTTCCCCGAGTTCTTCGAGGGACCGTTCGCGCACGGCGTGGTGAAGCGCGGCAAAGACGCCGGCCTGCTGGACATCCGCATACACAACCTCCGCGATTGGACTCACGATCGCCACCGCACCGTGGACGACCGGCCCTTCGGCGGCGAAGAAGGTATGGTGCTCAAGTGAGAACCCATCTTCCCCGCTGTGGAATCCATCTGGCCGGACCGCCAACCCGGACAGAAGGTCGCGCTGCTTTCGGCGCAGGGACGATTGTTCGATCAAGCCATCGCCAACCGCCTTGCCGAGAGCGGGGAGCTGCTGCTGATCTGCGGCCGCTATGAAGGCGTGGATGAACGCGTGGCGGAGCATCTGGCGGACGAAGAAATCTCCATCGGCAACTACGTCCTGAGCGGTGGTGAACTCGCGGCCGCGGTAGTCGTCGACACAGTAGCGCGCCTGTTGCCCGGAGTGCTGGGCAACGAAGCATCGTCGGCGTTCGAATCGTTCCAGGATACCGGCCACGGCGAGGGCTTGCTCGATTGCCCCCACTGGACGCGCCCGGCGGAATTCCGCGGCTGGAAGGCGCCGGACATCCTACTGGGCGGCAATCACGAGGAAATTCGCAAATTCCGCAAGAAGCTCGCTCGCGAGAAGACGGAGAGACTGCGCCCAGACTTGCTTAGGTAAGGTCTACGCGGCCTGGTTCGACCGCTCCCGACCCAGAGGGTACCCCGGTCGCGGTTCTGGTTGCCGCATCGCAGCTCGGAGCGGAGCCGCGATCGGGGTGCCCTCTGGGTCGGGAGCGGTTGCCCGTTACCGGATGACGCGCGCGCCTTTTCCTTTCATCGCCGCTTCCACTTCTTTGAGCGACGCCATGCTGGTATCGCCCGGGGTGGTCATGGCCAGAGCGCCGTGCGCCGCGCCGTACTGCACCGCTTCCTGGGGAGTCTTGCCGGCCAGGAAGCCGTAGGCGAGGCCGGAAGCGAAGCTATCGCCGCCGCCGACGCGGTCGTAGATCTCCAGATTCTCGCGGAGAGGCGCTTCGTAGAACTCGCCGCCGGTCCAGAGAATCGCGCCCCAATCGTTCAGAGTGGCCGTCTTGGCATTGCGCAGCGTGGTGGCCACCGCCTTAAAGTTGGGGTACATGTTGACCACTTCGGCGATCATCTTGCGGAAGTTCGCGGGGTCGAGCTTGGAAATATGCTCATCCATACCGGGCACCTGGAATCCCAGTGCCGCGGTGAAATCCTCTTCGTTGCCGATCATGACATCGACCAGCGAGGCGATGCGCCGGTTGACCGCCACGGCGCGCTCGATGCCGCCCTGCGACTTCCACAGCGAGGCGCGGAAGTTGAGGTCGTAAGAGATCACCGTGCCGGCGGCGCGTGCGGCTTCCATGGCCTCGATGACGAGATCTGCCGTGGTGGCGGAGAGCGCCGCGAAGATGCCGCCACAATGGAACCAGCGAACACCATCCTCCTCGAAGAGCTGTTTCCAATTCACGTCGCCGGGCTTCAATTGCGAAGCCGCCGACCAGCCACGGTCCGAGCAGCCGACCGCGCCACGCAGGCCGTAGCCGCGCTCGGTAAAGTTCAAGCCGACTCGCGCCGTGCGGCCAATGCCGTCGAAGGGCACCCACTTGATGTGCGAGAGATCGACGCCGCCTTGCAGCATCAGGTCTTCCAGCAGACGGCCGACATCGTTTTCGACGATGGCGGTGACCACGGTGGTGCGCAATCCGAAGCAGCGGCGCAGACCGCGGACCACGTTGTACTCGCCGCCGCCTTCCCAGACACGGAAGTTGCGCGCGGTGCGGATGCGGCCTTCACCGGGATCGAGCCGCAGCATGATCTCGCCGAGCGCGGCAGCGTCCCAACGGCAATCCTCGCGGGGTTTGATGGCCAGTGCCATATCCTATTTTCCTCCCCTGATCGCCTGGATCATCTCCAGTGTGGCGTGCACATTGGCCGCGATGCCCGCGTAGTCGCCGGCCTTAAGCAGTTCGCTGCTTAGCAGGTTGGAGCCCATCCCCACGCAGCTCACGCCCGCGCCAAACCAGCTCTTGAGCGAGGCTTCGGTGGCCTCCACCCCTCCGGTGGGCATGATGGAGACCCACGGGCACGGCCCCTTGACGGACTTCACGAAGGCCGGGCCGCCCACTTCCTTACCGGGAAATACCTTGACGATTTCGCAGCCGAGTTCCTCCGCCTGCGAGATCTCCGAAGCGCTGCCGCACCCCGGAGAGTACGGGATCTTGCGCCGGTTGCAGGCGCGCGCGACATCGGGATTCAGCACCGGACCGACGACGAAGCTGGCGCCGCAATTGATGTACAGGGACGCCGTTCCGGGGTCCACGATGGAACCGACGCCGAGGATCATTTCGGGCAGTTCGCGGGCGCAGTACTTCTCCAGTTCATTGAAGACCTCCCAGGCATGGTCGCCGCGGTTGGTGAACTCCAGCAACCGGCAGCCGCCGGCGAGGCAAGCCTTGGCAACCTCGCGGGCCACCTCCAGGTTTGGGTGGTAGAAGACGGGCACGAGGCCCGTATCGATCATCGCGTTAAGTACTTTTAGTCTCGAAAAGCGTGCCATCGTATTGCTCCTGAAAATGAGGACCGAGTCATTGCCGAAGTAAAAGACTAACATGTCTCGATTCGCCGCCCAAGACTGGCGGGCCCTCCCTGGATGAGATGAGGTCACAGGCGCCAGGGCATTGCTGGGTGGGTACGACGTAGAAGGGAGAAGAGCGGATTGGTCAGGCAACCGGATCCTGCTCCCAGTAGTCCCCCAAACCTCTCCCCTGATGCGGCAGCAACGCAGGGCGACGATGGCCTTGCAGGAGTCGAAATCCCTTCCGGACGAGGGCGATAATGCGGCGCGGGCTGAAATCTATCGAACTGGAGAGCGGGCAGATACCCGAGCAAGCACCGCATTGAAGGCAGCAGAACAGGCCCCAACAGCCGGGACGTTCACTAACCGGTCGGGCCCACTCGGGGTCCGACTCGCGTTGAAACCTTAGCTTCCGTAGGGTCACCTTTCACCTGTTGCTTACTCTTGCGCAGTTGGTGAAAACACTGCGATTGGGCGGCCTCCCGTACCAGGCAACGCTTTTTCAAATGGATCCGACACTGCAAACAGATCTCTTCAGGGTCGGCGCGTGGCCATCGGGTTCTCCTTGGACGTGCTGAGCGGTAACCCATGGAGCGATCTTCGTCGTGTTGGCGCCCGCAATCATGCCGGTGGGCATAGGGTCCACCACACTCAGGACGGCGGTTTGGAGGCTGCCTGGGCCTCCGCAAGGGCCGCAGCCAGTTGCAGGCGCGTGTTCTGCAGCCGTTCCGCTACTACCGTCAGCAATCGCTCCAGAAATGCCCGGCCGAAATAGGGATTCCCGTCAAACGCGTCGCGCATGCCGGAAACCTCGAAAACCAGTGCTTGCACAGACTCCAACGCGCGCGCCTGGAACTGCTTCTTGCGCTGCAGGACGGCGGACCAGCCCAGTTCGTCGCCCCCGTAGAGAGTGTCGATGCGCACCTGCCGGCCGCCAAAACTGGCCTCCAGTGCGACCCGCCCGGACAGCAACACGTAGAACTGCGGGGCCTCGTCGCCCTCCCGGAAAATAATGTCACCTGCTGTGAAGTGAACCTGAGTGCCCAACATCATGAGCTTGTCCAGGTGCTTTGGCTGGAACTGCTCGAAAAAGGGGCACCGGTCCAGTACCACCGTTTCAGAAGTCATAACTCGCCTTGAGAACTCTGCCGGAAATATTAGATCCCTAGCCAACAAGAAAGTCAAGTGCATTAATATCTAATCTGGTTGTCTATTTTGAATATTTTGAATGGACGGACCGCGGCCGACTGCCGACCGTTGTAGCGGGTAACGTGCCCCCCGGCCGCTGCCTCAGGCGCGGGTCGCGCCGGCACTGCTCCCGGCACTCCGCTCCAATTCCCATTGCAGGCGCTGAATGGCGGCGTTGAGCTCTCCGGCTCGAATAGTCTTCGGGTCCGAGGCGCCGTATCCCGCCGCCATAAGTCGCGAAATCTCTTCAGCCTGCTCCTGCATCGCGGCCAAATCGTCCCTGGCCTGGCGAAGCTGAGCAATTGTGAGTGGGTACCGGTCTTGCATCCCGATTAACAGTCTACAGACACCCTGGATTGGCTGCAAGGTCCGCGAGCGTGATATCGATAGCCATCCAGCAGTTTTGCCACAGCGGGCAGCCCTGCCACGCGGTAAGATCGTGAAACGATGCGAATCGCGATGCTCGGATTAGGTTTCATGGGCGGTGTCCATCTGCGCGCTCTGCGCGAGGTGGCTGGCGCAACCTTGGCGGCGGTCTTTTCGAACGATGAGCGTCAGCTCTCTGGCGACCTGACGGCCACCCAGGGCAACCTGGGCCGGCCGGGCGAATTTCTTGATTTCTCCGCAATCAAGCAGTACCGCGACCTGGCGGCCGTGCTCGGCGATTGCGACATCGACGCCGTGGATCTCTGCCTCCCTACCTTCCTGCACGAAGACGTGGCGGTGGAAGCGCTGCGCGCCGGCAAGCACGTCCTGGTGGAAAAGCCCATGGCGCTCGAGGGCGCGGGCGCGCGGCGCATGATCGCCGCCGCGGAACGCGCCGGCAGAATCCTCATGAGCGGCCAGGTGCTGCGCTTCTTCCCCGAGTATGTGGCACTGCGCAATGCACTGCCCGGGCTCGGGGCCGTGCGCGGCGCCTTCTTCCGCCGGCGCTGCGCGGCCCCGGCGTGGGGCGGATGGCTGAAAGACCCCGAAAAAAGCGGCGGTGGCGTGTTCGACCTTTTGATCCACGATGTCGACATGTGCCTGCATCTTTTCGGCCGTCCCGAAGCGGTGTCCGCGGTGGGTCACTGCGACGCGGCCGCCGGCTTGGACATGCTGCACGGGCAATTGTTCTACCCATTCGGCACCGTGGCCGTGTGCGGCGGTTGGCAGCATGAGGGCGCGTTCCCCTTCGGTATGGAATACAGCGTCACCCTGGACGGAGGAACCGTCGAGTACAGTTCCGCCGGGCGCCCGCCGACGCTCTACACGCAGACCGAACAGGCGCTGCCGCTGGGCGATGGGCTAGCCGTACGCGACGGCTACGCCGCCGAGATCGAATACTTTGTGGAGTGCTGCCGCTCAGGGCGCCAACCCGAGCGGTGCCCTCCGCGGGAATCGGCTGTCGCCGTGGAGTTGATGCGCACCCTGCTGGCGGCGCGCGAAAGGAACGGGAGGAAAATTCTATGTTCGAACCTGGAGTGATGTTCTGGGCGGAGCGCGACGATTTGGAAATGGTGCGCTCCCTCGGCGTGCGTTACGGGCAGTTGGGCATTCCGGGCGGAATGCGGCTGACCGGGGCCGTGGCCGCAGCGTGGAAGACCGCGCTCGCTTCCGCGGGAATTACGCTGGTGACCGTATTCGCCGCGTACGAAGGCGAAGACTACGCCGATATTCCGGCGGTGGCGCGCACCGTGGGGTTCATCCCGCCGGATACGCGCGCCGGGCGCCTGTCCCGCACGCTGGCGGTTAGCGATTTCGCCGCCGAATTAGGCGTGGACAGCATCGCCTGCCACGTCGGCTTTGTGCCGGAGGACGCGGAACACCCGGATTACGCCGCCGTACGCCAGATGGTGCGCCAGGTCTGCGACCATGCCGCGCGGCACGGGCAGAGTTTCGCGCTCGAAACCGGCCAGGAGCCGGCGCAGGTGCTGCTCGAGTTTGTGCGCGACGTGGACCGCGCCAACCTGCGCATCAACTTCGACCCGGCCAACCTGATTCTCTACGGCACCGGTGAACCCAGGGCGGCGCTAGCGACGCTGGCTCCGCTGGTAATTTCGGTGCATTGCAAAGACGGCGACTGGCCGGCTGCCGGCGTTGCAGGCGCATTGGGCATGGAACGCCCGCTGGGCAAGGGGTCGGTGGGTATTGCGCGATTCGTGGAGATGCTGCGGAAGGTGGGCTTTCGCGGACCGTTGAATGTGGAACGCGAGACGGAAGACCGGCAGGAACGCATCCGCGATCTCACGGAAGGCGTCCGCCTGCTGCGCGCGCTGACCGGGGCTTAGACGGCGGCCAGCCTGGAGGCGAACTCGGGCAGATAAAGCGCGTCGTCTTCGAAATCGTGCGTCACCTGGTGG
>JAPKZC010001043.1 GCA_026394025.1 Candidatus Solibacter sp. | reverse complement strand
TGCAATTGCTCCATCTCGCGCTCCTTCTTGCGCTGGATGTTCCGCGTGAAGTCCTCCATCGTGGACTTCGCCGCCAGCCGCTGCTGTTCGTTGGGGTCGGGACGCGGAGCTTCCTCCTCGCCCCCTTCTTCCTCGTCCTCGTCGGGGAACGGCAGCACCGGACCCGAGTTCGTGCTCACCTGCAGGAAGTACAGATAGCGCACCGTCTCGTCTTCGATCCGGTCCATCATCGCCGTGAACAACTGGTAGGATTCCTTCTTGTAGTCCACCAGCGGATCTTTCTGCCCGTACGCCCGGTTGCCAATGCCCTGTTTCAACTCGTCCATCGACAACAGGTGGTCCTTCCACTGGTTGTCGATCACCTGCAACATCAGGATGCGTTCCGTCTGCCGCATCACGTCCGGACCCACCAGGTCTTCCTTCTCCTGGTACCGCCGCTGTAACTGGTCGAAAATCACCTCCGCCATCTCCTGGCGGTTAAGATTGCCCAGTTGCTTGATATCGATCTTGTGTCCGAACTGCGTCAGGATGTCGTTGCGCAGCGTGCCCAGGTCCCACGTGTCGGGGTGCTTGTTGTCCGCGCAGTGCCGGTCGATGAACTCCTCGACAATGCCCTGCATCATCTCCATCACGTGCTGCTTCTGCTCCACCCCTTCCAGCAGTTGGCGGCGCTGGCCGTAAACCGTCTGGCGCTGCTTGTTGTTGACATCGTCGTATTCCAGCAGGTGTTTGCGGGCTTCGAAATTCTGCGCTTCCACGGCCTCCTGCGCTTTGCGAATCCGGTTGGTGATCATCTTGGATTCGATCGGCACATCTTCTTCCATGCCCAGCCGCAGCATCAGGTTCTGCATCTTCTCGCCGCCGAAAATGCGTAGCAGGTCGTCTTGCAGCGAAAGGAAGAATCGCGAGCTGCCAGGGTCGCCCTGCCGGCCCGACCGTCCGCGAAGCTGGTTGTCGATGCGCCGCGATTCATGCCGCTCCGTGGCCACGATGTGCAGGCCGCCCAGCGCCACCACTTCATCGTGTTCTTTATCGGTGAACGCCTTGTTGCCCGCGTAGAGCTCGTCCCATTTGTCGCGGCGCACCCGGTAAAACTGCTCGTTGTGCGTGAAGAAGTAGAAGTGCTCGTCGGCGATAAACTGCGCTTCTTCCTCGCTCAGCCGCTCCGCCACCTTCTTCTTCAGGCACTCGTCCTTGGTCATGAACTCGGGGTTGCCGCCCAGCAGAATGTCGGTGCCGCGGCCGGCCATGTTGGTGGAAACCGTCACCGCGTTCTTGCGCCCCGCCTGCGACACGATGCCCGCTTCCCGTTCGTGATTCTTGGCGTTCAGAACCTCGTGCTTCACCCCCATCTTCTTGAGGATGCCGGCCAGGTGTTCGCTCTTCTCCACCGAGATGGTGCCCACCAGCACCGGCTGGCCCTTGGAGTTGTACTCCTTGATTTCGTTGGCCGCGTTGCGGAACTTCTCCACCTCGGTACGGTAGACCATGTCCGTGTTTTCCTTGCGGCGCATGGTCATATTGGTGGGAATCACCACCACTTCGAGCTTGTAGATTTTGTAAAATTCCGCGGCTTCCGTTTCCGCCGTTCCGGTCATCCCGGCCAGCTTCTTGTACATGCGGAAATAGTTCTGGAACGTGATGGTGGCCAGCGTCTGGTTCTCGCGCTGGATCTTGACACCTTCCTTGGCTTCCACTGCCTGGTGCAATCCGTCGCTCCAGCGGCGCCCCGGCATCAAGCGTCCCGTGAACTCATCGACAATCACCACCTCAGGCCCTTCGTCGCCATCGCGCAGCACATATTCGCGGTCCCGCTGATACAGCACGTGGGCGCGCAGCGCCTGTTGCACGTGGTGGTTCCACTCGATGTTCTGCGGGTCGTAGAGATTGCCGATATTCAGCAGCTTCTCCAGGCGCAGCACGCCCTCTTCGGTGAGCGCGGAGCTTTTGTGCTTCTCATCGATGGTGTAGTCGCCGGTAGTGTATTTCTCGCCCGGCTCCTTGCCCTCGATCACCTCGCCGCGGACCAGCTTCGGAATGATGCGGTTGATCTTGTAATACTTATCGGTGGATTCCTCGCTGGGACCGGAGATGATCAGCGGCGTGCGCGCTTCGTCGATCAGGATCGAGTCCACTTCGTCCACGATGGCGTAGTGGTGTACCCGCTGCACGCAGTCCTCGATGCGGAACTTCATGTTTGTAGGCGTCCTTGCGCTCCTGGTCGTCCAGATCATGCACGATCACGCCGACCTTCAGGCCCAGGAACTTGTAGAGCCGCCCCATCCATTCCGAGTCGCGGCGGGCCAGGTAGTCGTTGACCGTGACCACGTGCACGCCATTGCCGGCCAGCGCGTTCAGGTAACAGGGCAACGTCGCCACAAGCGTCTTACCTTCACCGGTCTTCATCTCGGCGATCTTGCCCTTGTGGAGCACCATGCCGCCAATCAACTGAACGTCGAAATGGCGCATGTTGAGCACCCGGCGGCCGGCCTCGCGGACCACCGCGAAGGCCTCCACTAAGATATCGTCGAGCGTGGAGCCCTGGGCGAGTTTCTCTTTGAATTCGATAGTTTTAGCGGCCAGGTCAGTGTCGGAGAGTTCGCGAAGCTGTGGTTCCAAGGCAGTGATGGCGGCCACCGCGGGCAACATGCCCTTCACTTCACGTTCGTTTTTGGTTCCGAAGACTTTGGCCAGAACGGCATCAATCATGTATGGGTCTCGATACGGGAGGAATCCGCAAATACCATTTTACTCTGTAAACAGAGACGGGTGCTGAACGAACGCATTAGCGGACTTGCTACCATCGAAGCATGGGGCGCCCGCGGAGCGGTATCACACGAAGACGGTTGTTTCTCTCCGCCCTGGCCGCCACCCGCCTGCTTGCCGAGGGCCGTAAGGGCGAGGTCTTTCCCACCGATGCCGGGCGTTACCCCGATCCGCTCACCGAAATCGAGGTCTACCGGCTCACCAACCCCGACTACTCCAGCACCCTGACCGCGTATTACAACCGCGGCATCGCGCGTAACAGCGGCTGGATGCTCTGCTGCTGCGACCGCACGGGCTCACCGCAAGGCTTCCACCTGGATCTGAAATCCGGCGAAATGAAACAAATGACACAGGCCGAAGGGCTGGACCCCTCGACCCTGACCCTGCTGCCCGACAGCCGCGAGGTCGAGCCTGAAGGAGCGCGAGCTTTACCAGACGCCCGAAGGCTGGGAGTTTTCCGGTGGCATGAGCGTGGGCCCGGACGGCACGCACGCCACCTTAGTGGAACGGCGCGGCGACACCTCGCGCCTGCGCATGGTCACGCTGGTGCAGGGGGCGGCGCGCACCGTCATCGAATCTCCGTTCCCGATGTCCGCTCCCATCGCCCGCCCCATGCGCGCCCAGATGCTCTACCGCCAGGGAGGCGAGGCGCTGTGGATGGTCAACGCCGATGGCACTCTGAACCGCAAGTTGAAACTGGCGCCCGGCGGCATCGGCACGCCGAACTGGTCCGGTGACGGCAAGACCATCCTCTATCTCAATTTCCCGGAAGATCGCACCAAGTTGAACAACCTGCGCGAATTCACGCCCGATACCGGCGCCGACAAACTCATCGGCAAGACCAGCCAGTTTGCCGCCTTCGGGGCCAACCGCGATGCCTCGGTGTTCGTCGGCGCCAGCCGCAATGCCTCGCCCGCGGTGCTGCTGCTGCTCCGCACCGGGCATAGCGAGCGGACCATGGCCGAACACAAGGCGAGCAATGCGGAGGCCGTCGCCCCGTTATTTTCGCCCGACAGCCAGCGCATCTACTTCCAGAGCGACCGCCACGGCAAACCCGCCATCTACAGCATGCACGTGGAAAAGCTGGTCGAGAAGACCGACGCGTAGTCCAAAAAACCGATCCCTATCCCATCGCCAGTGGTGGAGTACTTGGAGCGGCTTCCTGGCTCGATGCGAGAGGTCCATCTGCCGGACGGAACAGTCCGGGAAGAATGCCGCCTGCACGCCCCACTCCCTGCGGGCAACCACTGCGACGCTGCTGCCTGATGCCGGGGTGGACATCACGAAGGTTCAGGAGTTGCTCGGCTATCCTAATCGATGCAACCGCTGAACCGAGGGGGAGACGCCGCCCCTCCTCACCGCCGCAGCCCCAGCACCCCCGCAACCGTGGCCAGCAACAACTCGGGACTCACCGGCTTGTTCAGCACAGCGTCGGCCCCCAGCATCTGCGCCATCTTCAGGAATTGGCCGCCAAACGCGCCCGAGATGGCGATGATCCCGACGCCAGGCACGTCCCGGCGCAAGGCCTGGATGGTCTCGATCCCTTCCTGTTCGGGCATGATGAGGTCCGTGATCACCAGGTCCACATGCCCCGCCCGAACTTGCTGGAGCGCCTGCTTTCCGTCCACGGCTTCGACCACTTCGTAACCGCCCTGTTCCAGCACGTTCCGCAGGAAACCGCGCACCGCGGCTTCATCGTCGGCCACCAGGATGCTAGCCGCCAGCACTGGCGGCCCCAGCATCGCGCGAACCTTCCCGGCCAGATCCTCCGAACTGAACGGCTTCTGGATGAGATGGGCGCCTTCGTCGAGCGCGCCCTGGTGCACGACGACGTTGTCGGTGTAGCCGGACATGAACATCACCTTGATACCGGGCTGGAGTGTTTCCAACCGGTCGGCGAGTTCCCGGCCGCTTAGGTTCGGCATCACCAAGTCGGTCAACACCAGATCGATGCGCTCCCGCTCCCAGAGCAGCAGCGCTTCGTCGGCGTTCCCCGCTGGGATCACCCGGTAGCCGTATGCCTCCAGCACCTTAACCGCGTACTTTCGGACTTCCGCCTGGTCCTCCACCACCAGCACGGTTTCCGTCCCTCCCAACACCGGAACCGCAGCCTGCCTTTCGGTGTCGGCTGCCGCTTTGGCCAGCGCCGGCAGGTAGCTTTTGAAAGTGGTCCCGTGGCCCTTTTCGCTGTACACCGCGACGTAGCCGCCGCTCTGCGCCACGACGCCCTGGACCATCGACAGCCCGAGCCCGGTCCCTTTGCCGATTCCCTTGGTGGTGAAGAACGGCTCGAAGATCCGGCTCTTCGTCTCTTCGTCCATGCCCACCCCGGTGTCGCTTACCGCCAGCATGACGTAGCGGCCCACACGCGCATCGGGATGCGACTGCATGGAGTTCTCCTCAAACTCCACGGTGGCCGTCTCGACCAGCAACTTGCCGCCGCCCGGCATGGCGTCCCGGGAGTTAACCACCAGATTCATCACCACCTGCTCCAACTGATGAGGATCGGCAAGAATCGTCCCGACGTTCGGTTGGAGCGCGACACGTACCTCGACATCCTCCCCCACCAGGCGCTCCAACATCGGCCGCATCTCCTCCACCACGCGGTTGACATCCATGCTGCGCGGATCGAGGATCTGCTTGCGGCTGAAGGCCAGAAGTTGCCGCGTCAATCCCGCGGCGCGCTCTCCTGCCTTGAAGATCTCGCCAAGGTCGTCCCGCATGGGGTCGCCCGCGCTCAGTTTGGAGAGCAGCATCTGGCTGTAGCCGTTAATCACAGTCAGCAGGTTGTTGAAGTCGTGTGCCACGCCGCCCGCCAGGCGGCCCACCGATTCCATCTTCTGCGCCTGGTGGAACTGGGCTTGCAACTTCGCCTTCTCCTCCTCCGCCCGCTTGCGCTCGGTGATGTCACGTGTCGTGCCGATAATGCCAACCGGTTTGCCATCGTCCGACCAGAGGAAAGCACCGGAGATCTCGACGGAAAAACTGGAGCCGTCCTTGCGCAAGTGCACCGATTCAAAGGTGGTAACCGTGCTGCGGTCATACTGGGGCGCGGCCGCATTCTTGTACTCTTCTTCGATGATGGCCGCAACCTTGAGAGCCACCTCAGGTGTGAACACGTCCCGGAAGGTGAGCTCCAGGAATTCCTCGGCCGTCCAGCCCATGTTGCGCTCCACCGCGGAATTGACATAGGTGAACCGGCCCGCAAGATCCAGGGACCAAATCAGATCCGGCACGCATTTGGCAATCCGGCGATACCGCTCCTCGCTCTCCTGCAACGCCAGCGCCCCTCGCTTGCGTACCGTAATGTCCTGAAGAGTAAACTGCAGAAGTTCCCGCCGGCCGGATCGGAAGCTCATCAGGTGGACTTCCGCGTCCCAGATGCTTCCGTTGGGACGCTGGTGACGCCACTCGAAGACGGCCGTGCCTTCCGCCAGCGCCTCGGCGACTTGGAACCTGGCCTTTTCAGCCGAAGGCGTGCCGTCGTACTGCACCGGCGCTGAGACATCCAGCGGAGTCTTGTCTAAAACTCCTTCGCGAGAAGCCAACCCGAATATTTCAACCGCCGCTGGATTACAGTCCAAGAATTCAAGGGTCGTTGCGTCCATCACGACGATGGCAATCCGCGAGCTCTCGAAAACCCGTTTGCGAAACGCATCGCCTTCACGTTGCGATTCCTCCGCCCGCTTTCGCTCCGTCATGTCGCGGCAGGAGCACAGAATCAGGCCATCCGGAAGCGCGCCCGAATGCAACTCCGCATCCACCATGGCGCCGTCGGGCCGGACAATCCGGCCTGCCCGGAGGATGGGTGCCCCTTCCGCCGGCACATCAAGGGCGAAAGGACTCCCGTTGGACCGGTCCGGCGCCAGAACCGTGCCCATTGAAGCGCCCACCAACTGGCGTCTGGCGACACCCGTAATCGCCGATGCCTGCCGGTTGACTTCGAGAATCATCCCGTCGCGATCGACCACAAAGATGGCATCCACGGCCAGTTCCGTAAACGATCGGTACTTTGCTTCCGAGAGCTCCAACTCGCGGTGGCCGGCGCGGAGTCCAGCCAGGTTCAGCCTGGCATCCCGGGCGAGCAGTCCTCCAAAAGTGGCGATCACCCCGAGTGCGAGATCGACGAAGAAAACCGTGAAGTAGTCGGTGCGGGTTTGGCGGAGCGGAACCGTAGGGATCACGCCCTGGATTTCCGCCACGCCAAGGCCTGTGGCGGTCAGTAGCGTGGCGAAAGCCAAAACCAGGTAGTCGACTTTCCCGAGCATCATCACGGCAACCACAATCAGCCCGGGGAAACACACCATGGCGATGCTGTGGAAGCCGTCGTTGGATCCAGTCACCATGAATGCAAGGGCAACCAGCACTCCAAACGCACCGATCCTCGCTGCCCAGAACGACTTTCCCACGTAGTTCAGAATCAGGGCCGCAACTGCGGCCAACTCACCGATGGCCAAAGGAACCAACATGCGGCCGTTCCGCCATCCGGCCGAACGCGTAATGGCCAGCGCGAAAGCGATGGACAGAACCAGGTATCCCCATTGCATGCTTGCAGCGCGGCGGTCTTCTGGTAGATCGCCCCTAGCCCTCGGTTGCCACCAGGCCGCGGACGTTTGCGATGCTGCCAAGTTTGCATTTCCTTGCACAACCAAGGCTTTAGCAGATTGCGTGTGCCCCTGCAATGGGGGCCGGACTTCGCAGAATTGCTTTCGTCAGATTAGCCCGCTGCCGAACGTAGGGCGTCCGGTGCGGCATAATTAGAGCTTGCCAGAGCACCTCCACTCGGTGGGCATCACCAAGCGCTACGGCGGCGTGTACGCGCTGAAGGGCGCGAGTTTTTCACTCCGCGCCGGCGAAGTGCATGCACTCGTGGGGGAGAATGGCGCCGGCAAAAGCACCCTGGCACGCATTCTCGCCGGGTCCACCCGTGCCGATAGCGGCGCCATTTCGATCCACGGCGCGCCCGCCGAAATCGCTACGCCGCTGGACGCGCAACGTCTCGGCATCGGCATAATTTATCAGGAACTCGACCTGTTCCCCAACCTCACCGCCGGGGAGAATA
>JAPKZC010000372.1 GCA_026394025.1 Candidatus Solibacter sp. | reverse complement strand
GCCTTCGCTCACGCGCGCCGCCGCACCCTGCCGTACGCGGTGCGCCCCAGTCCGGTGCGCTCCGCCTCGCTGACCCCCGCGCCCGAGGGTCTGCCCGGTGGTGTTGCCGCAGTGTTAGTACCCTTCGCGATACTAGCGGCGGCCGCGCTCTATCTGGGCCACTACTGGGATCGGATCCCGCTTCGCTTTCCCGTCCACTGGGACCTCTCCGGCTCCCCAGACCGTTGGGCCGACCGCACTTGGCAAACCGTTTATACGCCCTTGCTGGTAGGCGCGATCCAATGCGGGATCACGTTGGCAGTCGGGCTCGGTATCCTGCGCGGCTCGCCACGCGGCCGCGTGGCAGCCAACGCCGCCGCCAGTTCAGCGTTCCGGCGCGTCATGCTGCAATTCCTCGTCGCCTCTGTATGGGGAATGGCGTTGCTGCTGGCCGCGTTCGCTTTGGCGCCACGCTCCCGGAATTCGCTTGAGACCCTGCCATTACTCCTCATCCTGGGGTTATTCGAGCTTGCCATCCTGTTCGTGTGGCGGCTCGTCCGCATTGGCCGCACCTTCGGTAGCGGCGGCGATGGCACACCCGACGAGTGCTGGAATCTTGGCTTCTTCTACTTCAACCCCGCCGATCCCGCCATCTTTGTGGAGAAGCGACTCGGCATCGGGTACACCTGCAACTTCGGAAATCGCACCACGTGGCTGTTCCTCGGGCTGATTGTCCTCTTCAGCCTGATCCCCGCGCTCCTGAAGATCTTGTGAAATCGCTGCTACTGAATCTCGCCGCCTGCGCTCTCGCCGTTGCCGGCGGCGACTGGATGGACGATTGGGTTGTCAAGCGCGTGGCATGAGGTCAGCCGAGCACGCGCTCCACTTCGCGGCCGTACCACCACACCGAAACCGCCCAGGCGGCCACGGCAGGCGCCAGAAACCAGGTGCTGGTGGAGAAGATGGCCGAGGCCGTCATGGCCAGGGCCACCAACTGAACGGCCCCGTTGCCGAGCGCGCCGCCGGTAGAGAAGCGCCAGCGCGTTTGCGGGCGCGGATGTTCCACCGCGGGCGCGTGCCCCACCGCCAGGGCCACGAGCGCGGCGCCAATTCCCGGCAGCAAGGCCAGCGGCAGCGTCAACGGGATCACCACCGCCAGGAACGCCGCATCTTTGGCCAGCAGCAACAGCCATCCGCGCACCGGCAGCAAGCGGTAGCGCGAGAGCCCACCTTCGCCATCGAGGCCGAAGAGGCACTGCGCGTAACTCGACATGGCGCCGACCACCAGCACCGTCATCGCCATGAACGCCTCGGGCGGAAACGGGGGCCCAAAGAGGCGATAGGCCAGCACCGCCGCGCTCAGGATCAGCGCGCAGTAGAAATCCAGCGTGCAGAGAATCTCGCGGAGATTCTTGCGCACTAACTGCTCGAGCGGTCCCGGAAACGGAGGCACGCGGCGCCACATGCCGTTGCCGCTGGGCAGGGGCACCGCCGAAATCAGGAATACCGCCGCGAACAGCCCCGCGATGGCGGCCCACAGGCCTACCGTCAAGGTGCGTCCCGCGCCCCACACGGCGAGAGCAGCGAGCCCCCACGTCAGCGGATTGATCCACGGGCTGAGCAGGCGCAGAATCCAACGCTCGCGCTGGTTCAGCGGCCACAGCGCCAGGCGTGAAGGCGGGATCTTGCGCAGCGGGTCCGTGCTCAGCGGGAACAGCACCACCAGCCCCATGATCAGGTACACGAACGTTCCCGCCTTACCCAGCATGAACGCCGTGATGAGAAAGAAACTGTTGCCCGCCAGCGATTGAAAGGCAGTCCAGTCGCGGCGGTAGGCAAGCGCCAGCGCCCTCAGGATCGCGATGGCCCGAGCCATTCCAACTCCTCCACCACGGGCGTCTCCACCAGATCGAAATAGTGGTCCTCGAGCGATTGCGGCAAGTCGCCGACGGCCGAATCCCACACCTTGGTCCCCTTGCGGATCATCACGATCTGGTGCGCGATGCGCTCCACCATGGAGAGGATGTGGGAGGTGAGGAACACCGTCACGCCGTGGCGCGCCACCGATTGCAGCAGGTCGCGCATGATCTTGGCCGTCACCGGGTCGATGGCCTCGAACGGTTCGTCCAGGAACAGCACCTGGGGATTGGGCAGCAGCGCCATGGCGAACGCCGTCTTCTTGCGCATGCCGTGAGAGCAGGAGGCGGCGAAGGTGTGCCGCCCGTGCTCCAGGCTGAGCGCGTGCAGCAGTTGCGCGGTGCGCGCGCGCGTTTGCTGCCGGGGTACGCCGTAGATGTCGCCGGTGAGCAGCAGGTGCTCTTCCACGGTGAGATCGTCGAACAATCCCAGATCCTCCGGCAGCACGCCGATGCGCCGCTTCAGTTCCAGCGGATTGGCGGCGGCATTCAGGCCGCACACGGTGACCTCGCCCGACGTGGGCGCGAGCAGGCCGGTCATCATTTTCACGGTGGTGGACTTACCGGCGCCGTTCGGCCCCAGGAAGGCGCAGATGGCACCGGCGGACACTTCCAGGTTCAAAACGTTCACCGCGGTAAATTCCCCGAAGCGGCGCGTCAGATTCCGGCAAGAGATCATAGATTCCATTGTGACGGCTGCGGAGAAAAAAGGCGACGGCGTATAGTAGGCTCAAAGTGGATGCCTGAGAGACCAGACCCCGAAAAGGACCAGGAGATTCGCCGCCGCCTGGCCGCCGATGTGTTGAGCGGCATGGAACGCTGGCACACCGATTCGGACCGGCGGCGCGCCAAGCGCTACTTCTTTGAGTCGGCGGGCACCGTCGAGGCCGACGAGAACGAGATCAACGGATTCCTCCAGTGGTACACCCACGATTTCCGTGACGCCGCCACCCGCCGCACGCTGATGGAGCACTATCTCGAAACCCACGGCGGCCAACTCCCGCCGCGCGAGCGCGTACTGGTCGAGGCCATGCGCGATTCGTGGCCCGGAGTTTTCGAGGCCGAATCCGTCGAAGAAGGCCGCGGCGTGCACTTGCGCGACCTCTCCACGGGCGAGGTCATCTTCGTCCACGACATCACGTCGTCGCGCGAACTGGTGCGCGGGGACTGCATGCTCTCCCGGATCGAGGAACTCGATGGCAAGTTGCGTTTCGTTTCCAATTTTTTCTCCGTGCCGCCCGCGGTGCGCGACGAGTTTCTGAAACTGATCGATAAGGAGGCCCGCGCCGCCGGCCAAACCCGTGTGGAATACGTGCGCCGCAGCGGCAACCTGCTCTACCGCAAGATTCGGAATCTCAGCGACAAGTGGCTGAAGAACCTTCGGGTGGTGAATCGCGAAGGCGACGCCCTGGAGTTTTGCCGCGCCGATTACAGCGTGCTGGACGAGCCCTCCCTGCTGGCCAGGCTGCGCTCTCTGGCGGAACTCAAGGAGGAGCCGGGCAAGCCGGGCGAAGCCCACTTCGCGTGGCTGGAAACCGTCGCGCAGGGCCCGCGCCCGGTTTACGGCCACGTACAGGTTGGCGGCGGTCACCTGCGCCTGGAAGCGCAATCCCGCACGCGCCTCCAACTGGGCCGCGGATTGCTTGAAAGCCACGCCGCGGGTTTGCTGAAACACCAGGGCGATTCCTACCAGTCGCTGGACGAGATCAAGCAGCAGATCGCGGCATCGCGCGAACCGGTGGAGCGGGACGAACCCATCCCGACGGAACGCGAGCGCGAGATCATTTTGCAGATGAAGGCCCAGCACTACTCCACGTGGGCCGACGATCCGCTCCCAGCGCTGGGCGGAAAAACCGCGCGCGAGGCCGTCAAGACCGAGTCCGGCCGGAAGGCCGTGCAGGCCCTGATCCGCGACATGGAACACGGCGAGGCCCGGGGAGCCAAGGACGGCCAACCCGGCTTTGATTTCACCCCGATACGCAAGACTCTGGGGCTGGGAGAAAAGTGAGCCGCCCCGCACCTCAGTTTCCTGTCACAATTTTGGAGTGGACGTCGTATTAACGGGTGTGCAGCCGGAGGAATTGGCGCTCAATCCGACCGAAGCCGGCGCGGCCGGGGACAGCCGGATCGCTGCCTCGGTGGAGGCGCTGTTCCGGGAGCATTACGGCCGCATGGTGGGCATGCTCACGCGGTTGACCGGCGACCGCGCGCACTCGGAGGAAATCGCCTCGGACGTATTTCACAAATTGTCGCAGCGGCCGGCGCTGCTGGAAAGCCGCGAAGATCTCACCGCCTGGATCTATCGCGTGGCTACCAATGCCGGCTTCGACGCGCTGCGCATGAATTCGCGGCGGCGCAAGCGCGAAGAGGCGGCGGGAATGGAAGGGATTCACGCCACGGCGGCGCCCAGCGCACTGGACGCCATGCTGGCCGAGGAACGGCGCGTGCGGGTGCGCGCGGTGCTGGGCGCGCTCAAACCGCGGGAAGCTCAATTGCTGTTGTTGCGGGCGAGCGGCCTGGCGTATCGCGAACTTTCCGGCACGTTGGGCATCGAAGCCACGTCGGTGGGGACCATGCTGGCGCGGGCGGAAGCGGAATTTGAGCGCAGGTTTCGCGCACGTTACGGAGAACACGTATGACGCAATGTTGGTCGGAAGGCGAACTCCGGGCCTACCTCGATCGCGAACTGCCCACCGAAGACATGCAACGGGTGGCGGCGCATCTGGGGGACTGCACGGTTTGTGACGGCCTTTGTAAGGAGCTGGCCGCCCGCGCGGCCCACGTATCGGCCCTGCTGGAAGTGCTCCCCGAGTGGAGCGCGGCCATGCCCCGCGCGGCAAGCCGGCGGCGGCAGGGGCCGAATTGGGTGGGAATTGCCGTGGCCTTGGCGGCGTGCCTCGCGGTGGCGGCCTACCTGCTGCCGAACCGCGCTCCGCGGAAAGTCGCGCTAGTGCTCCCGGCGCCCGCGCCCGTGGCCACCACCGCGGCGGCACTGGCTCCGGCGCCGGCCGAACCGCCGCAACAGCCCGCGCCGCGCCGTGCGCGCCGTGTGCGCCAATCCGCTCCGGAGCCGGCCTATTTCGTGGCCCTCGACGACGAACCGTTCGAATCCGGGGTCATTATGCGGGTGGATGTGAAGCCCGGCAACGTGCAGGCGGATATCGTTTTTGGACCCGACGGGCGCGCCCACGCGTTCCGTCTGGTTAACGCATCTCAACGCAATTTCTAGAGGAGAACTTACATGAACAGACTGGTACACATTGCCGCGGCGGGCGCGCTGCTCGTTTTCGGCGCGATGGCGCAGAACCCGGAGGCCATGGCCAAAGCGAAGGTCGAGGCCGAGACCCGCGCCACCGTCATAATGAAGACGGTGGGCGCCGTCAGGGGTATGACCGTCAAGGGCGCTCCGTATTCGGCGGAGGAGGTCAACGAAACCAATCAGATGCTGGCCGACGGCACGCGCATCCACCGGGAAAACCGGACCACCGTCTATCGCGATAGTGAAGGCCGCACGCGCCGCGAAACCCCCGATAACATCACTATCACGGATCCCGTGGCCAACGTAACCTACCTCCTCGATCCCAAGTCCATGACCGGCCAGAAGCTCGCCATGTCCGCGGGCAACTTCACTTTTGTGCGGGCCATCCCCCGAAGTGGCGTCCTGAGCCATGTCAGCGAACCCACCACCTCAACGTTTTCCATACACAGCAGCGGGGACGGTCCGGCCAGCATCACTGTCAACGGCGTGCCGCTGGATGAAAAGGCCGTCGCCGAAGCCATGGCCAAGGCCAAAGCCAGCGGCTCCACAGAGACTTTCACGTATGAGAGACGCGAAATCACCACTGGCGGCGGTAGCGGCAGCGGTAGCGGCGCAAGCGCCGGCACCGCCACGGGCACCGGCACCTGGAGAGTGGGGGGCGGCGTTGGGACTCCCACCAGAGTGATGCTCAAGAGGAATGCCGGCGAATCGCTGGGCAAACAGATGATCGAAGGCGTCAACGCCGAAGGCACGCGCAGTGTCACCACCATCGAAGCCGGCGACATCGGCAACGACCGCCCGATTCAGATCTCCAACGAATCCTGGTACTCCGAAGAGCTTCAGATGATGGTGATGAGCAAGCGCAGCGATCCGCGCACCGGGGACGAGACCTTCCGCCTGACCAACATCCGCCGCAGCGAGCCCGGCGCGTACCTCTTCCAGGCCCCCGCCGGTTACCAAATCAACGAACGCAAATAGTAAAGTCGCTCCCCGCCGGGCTGGCTTTGGTCCGGCGGGGATCGCCTACGCCGAAGCCATCTGTAGTACCTTCCCCGTTTTCCGTGCCACCATGCTATCCACCCTGCTTTCGTTCCGTTCGTGATTCTCAGGCCGGATCGCCGCCCGAAACACCACGTGCGCCAGTTCCCTGGCATTTGGCAGGGCGACATGATCCCAACAGGCATCGTGGGCCG
>JAPKZC010000852.1 GCA_026394025.1 Candidatus Solibacter sp. | reverse complement strand
CGCGCTTGCTGTCCGCGGGCGAAGCGGTGCAGCGCCAGATCCGCGAACGCGCTGCGGCCAACCTCGCCTTCGCCCGCGGCGCCCTGGCCGGCTCGCCGGCCAACATCCTGGCCGTGGAGGGCGGCTGGTACATCACGCTCCAGGTCCCGCGCATCCAAAGCGAAGAGGAATGGGCGCTTGCCTTGCTGGAGCACGCCGGTGTCCTGGTGCAGCCCGGGTTCTTCTACGATTTCGAGACCGAAGCCTATCTGGTAGTCAGCCTCTTGACCGCGCCCGAGATCTTCCGCGAAGGTCTGGCGCGCGTGATGGAGCAACTTACCGCCCCGCCGGCACGTTAGAAACGGCCGCGCCACCAGGCATCGGAGTAGGGGCGCCGGATTTGCGCTACGCTATTAACCGAACGTCGTTCCAACTTGAGGGAGTGGTCCATGGATGAAGGCCAACGTGTTCCCGCCGCCGGAAGAAGTATCTCGCATTATGAGATCGTCCGGAAACTGGGCGCGGGTGGCATGGGCGTGGTCTACATGGCGTTGGACACGAAATTGGCGCGGCCGGTAGCGCTGAAGTTCCTGCCTCCTCAAATTGGCGGCGAGGGCGTTTTGCGCGAGCGGTTTCTCCAGGAAGCCCGGGCGGCCTCGGCCCTGGACCATCCCAACATCGGCGCGATATACGGCATTGAGGACAGCCCAGACGGCCAGATGTTCATCGTCATGGCCTACTATGCGGGCGAGACTCTGTCGGAACGAATCAAACGCGGAGCCGTGCCGCTTTCCCAGGCGCTCGATGTGGCCATCCAGATCGCCCAGGGACTGTCGGAAGCCCACGCCCGGGGCATCGTCCACAGGGATATCAAGCCATCCAATATCATCGTGACCCCGCAAGGCGTCGCCAAAATCGTCGATTTCGGGTTGGCCAAGCTGGCCGGCTCGACGCAACTGACCATGACCGGGACCACGGTGGGCACCGTGGCATACATGTCGCCGGAGCAGGCCGCCGGACACGGCGACCACCGCTCGGATCTCTGGTCGCTGGGAGTGGTGCTTTTTGAGATGCTGTGCGGGCGGCTGCCGTTCCAGGGCGCCAGCTACCCGGCCATGCTGCTGGCGATCACCCGGGATGAGCCAGCGCCCATGACGCAACAGGCGCCGCCGATGGAGCAGATCGTCCGCAAGGCGCTGGCCAAGAATCCGGCGGAGCGATACCAGCGCGCACTGGATATGGTGGATGATCTGCGCACGGCCCGCGCGGCTGCCAGCGCCACCGAAAGCGCGGTCACGGAATCGATGGTCATTCAGGACACTTCGGGCCGGACCTCCGTCCCCGCCAGCCCTCCGCGCGGTGTGATGACTGAGCCACTGCCTCGCCGGACCCGGCTGAGGGCGCGGACCGCGGCCGCGGTGCTTGTGCCGGTGCTCGCGCTCGCGACACTGTTGATCCCCGCGGCACGCCGGAGCCTGTCCAATTGGTTCGGGCCCCGCGAGAAGCACGTCGCCGTTCTGCCGTTCAGCAATGTTGGCAAGGATCCCGCCAACGCCGCGCTCTGCGAAGGCCTGGTGGAAACACTCACCGGTAAACTCTCCTCGCTCGAACAGGTGCAGGGTTCGCTGTGGGTGGTGCCGGCCAGCGAAGTGCGGGCGAAAAATATCGCGAGCGCCGCCGACGCTCGCCGGTCATTCGGCGTCAACCTGGTGGTGACCGGCAGCGTCCAGCGCGTGGGACCCTCGGTACGCCTGGTAGTGAGCCTGGTGGATGCAGCCAGCCTCCGCCAACTGGGTTCGCAGGTGCTTGACGACGCCGGCGGCGATTTCGCCGTCCTGCAAGATGGCGCCGTCACCCAGCTTGCCCGGCTTCTCGAACTCGAGCGGAACCCACAGGGGCGCCCAGCCGGTCAGCAGCACGCCGCCGCGCCGGCCGCCTATGAAGCCTACTTGACGGGCCTTGGCTACATGCGGCGGTACGACAAGCCGGGTAACCTGGACAGCGCGATCGGCGAGTTCGCCGGCGCCATCAAGACCGATCCCCAATTCGCGCTGGCGCACGCCGGACTAGGCGAAGCCTACCGCGTCCAGTTCCGCGTGACCAAGGACCCGCGCTGGTTGCAGCAAGCCTTGCAGAGCTGCAATCGCGCCATCGAGATTGACAGTCAGTTGGCTCCGGCGCACGTCACCTTGGGCCTGGTTCAGGACGGCGCCGGGCAGCGCGATCTGGCGATTGTCCATTTCCAGCGAGCGCTGGAGTTGGACCCGCATAATGCCGAGGCCATCGCCGGTATGGCGAGCACCTATGAAGCCATGGGGCGCCTGGCCGAGGCGGAAGCGTCCTTCAAGAAAGCAGCAGCCCTGCGGCCCGACTACTGGAGCGGCGTCAACTCGCTGGGAGCGTTCTACCATCGGCATGCGCGTTACCAGGATGCGGAGGTCCAGTTTCGCCGCGTCCTGGAACTGACTCCCGATAACCCCGCGGCGCATAGCAATCTGGGCGTAGTGCTTTCGAGACTGGAGGACACGGCCGGCGCCCGGAAAATGTACGAGAAATCCATCGCCCTCAGCCCAACCTATAATGCTTACGCCAACCTGGCCAACCTGGATTCGGCGGAGGAGCGCTACAGCCTGGCGGCGGACATGTATCGAAAGGCGCTGAAGTTGAACGACAAGGATTACCGTCAGTGGGGCAGCTTGGCTCGGGCGCTGGAACTCGGGCACGGATCAAGTTCCGAGGTGCAGGAGTTATTCGGACGGGCCGCCTCTATGGCCGAAGAAGCGATTCGCGCTCAGCCGGGCGACGCGCGCGCCTTGGGCCTGCTGGCCTCCTACGAGGTCCATCTCAAGCGCAATGAGAAAGCCTTTGAACACGTGAATCAATCCCTGCTGCGCGCGCCGGAGGACCCTGAAGTCCTGGAAGAGGCGGCCGAGATCTTCGAAATGCTGGGCAAGCGCGAGGAAGCATTGCGGTTGATCCAGCAGGCGATGGCCCGCGGATACGCGGTTTCCAGGATCAAACGGACGCCCGAGTTGCGCAAGCTCCAGCAGGACCCGGCCTTCCGGTCGCTGCTGAAATGAGGCGCGCGGCGCCCAAATGGTGTATAAAAGTACCTCAAGGAGTAACTTATGGCCCATTCCACGCAGAAGTTCAGCATCAACAACTGCCACGTGACGCCTAACGGCACGGGCGCCCAGTTTTCCCGCAGCGCCAGCAATCTACCTGACCAGGCAGAGTGGAAGAACAACGACAATCAGAACGATTACACGATCACGCTGCCACCCGACGTCTGGGAGTTGGCGGGGTGTCTGCAGCCATGTCCGGATGTGCTGCCCTTCACGGTGAAGAAGGGTCAAACCTCGTCCACCTACCAGGTAAAGCCCTTCGCCCCGACAGGTCCGAGCCTGTATAAGGTGGTGCGCTCCGACGGGACCGTCTGCCAACATCTGAAGCACAAGATTCTGAGCGATCCGGACGTAATCATCAACATTTAAGAAGCTGTAAGCCAGGTTGTCGTCCGTCAGAGCTTCAATTCCCAGCCCTTTTGGAATACCGGCTTGACGAACTTGTTAGCCTCCGCGCTATTCGTAAAGCGCTGCAGCTTGCTGTCCCAGTCCAGCTTCCCCGGGACATGCAGCGCGATCGCCACGAGCGCCAGCCACTCGGCGTAAGGGGCCGTGATGCTGAAGTCGGAACATCCCGGGTCGCCGCCCTTGCAGGCGCGTACCCAGTCCAGCATGTGGCCCGGCGACCGCGTGAGCAACTGCGGTGGCAGGACGTAATCGGCCCATCGCGCCGCCGGCAGCAGATGGACGCCTTCGCCGCGGTCGCGGGTCGCCATGATTCCCTTGGTGCCGATGAACACGGCGCCGTTTCCCGTCAGGATGCCGGGCAGGGGCGGACCCACGGGCTCGCCAAACACCGGTACGCCGGGTCCGCCGTTTCCCTGCCGTACAGCAGGCACCGCGGGCGCCGCGGGCGCTGCCGACGGGGGGGCTGCTCCGCGGCCGCGGCCGCCACCGCCGGCGCCGCCGCGACCGCCCATGGGACGCCCCTTGTCTGTCAGATTGCTGGTGGGCGGCAGGATCGTCTCGTTATCCATTCCCGGAACGTGATACAAATCCGGATCGGTGGAATGCGATCCATCGTGGTAGAACACCTTCACCGGCGGCATGCCGCCGCGCGCCGGGAAGTCCAGCCGCACGGTGGCCCGGTCCGGATACGTAATGCTGCTCGCCCCCACCACGCTTACACGTTCCAGGCTGGTGGGCGCTCCCAGTTGCAGCGCGATGTGCACCGGGCCCGCGGTGTGCGTCGCCCAGTTGCCGATCTGCCCCGTGCCGAAATCCAGGAAACCGCGCCAGTTGTACGGCGTGTAATACGGGCTGTAGGCCCGCATCGTGGCCGCGCCCAGCCAGGCCTGCCAGTCCAGCGTGCCCGGCACCGCGGTCTCGGGCGGCTGTTGCTGCATCCCCGTGGGATGCGTGCCCGGCGTGGTCGAAATGTGCGCCTCGGTCACGTCGCCGATGGCGCCCGACCAAACGATCTCCGCCGCCACCCGGGTGCACTCGTGCGAGAAACCCTGGTTGCCCATCTGCGTTGCTACTTTGTACTTGGCCGCCGCTTCCAGCAGGAAGCGGGCTTCCCATGGAGTCCGCGTCAAGGGCTTCTCCACGTAGACGTGCTTGCCGTGCTGCATGCATGCCAGCGCCACCGTGGCGTGCATGAAATCCGGAATTCCGATGGTGCAGGCGTCGATGTTCTTGCCTTCCTTCTCCAGCATCACGCGGAAATCTTTGTACTTGGGCTGCTTGCCGAACTTCTGGAAGTTGGCCGCCGCGCGCGCTTCATCCACATCGCACAGCGCTACGATGTTTTCCGTGCGGGCCGCATCGTTGAGGATGGCGCCGCCCTGCCCCCCGCAACCGATGGCGGCCACGTTGAGCTTGTCGTAGAAGGGCTTGTACCCCAGCGCCCGGAGCGACGGCACACTGCCGAACCCGGCCGCCGGTACCGCCCCGGCCAGGAGACTTCCGTAGAAAAAATGCCGTCTGGAAACACCGTCTTGTGCCATGGTTCGCAATCCTCCCGAAATGGCGCCGGCGGCGAATGCGCCGCGATGCCCTTTACCCGTGGTATCTGAGATCACCTGAGAAGTCAAGTTCGTGGGACAGGCCGCGAGGCCTGTCCCACTGTTAAACTTGTGGAGGTCCCATGGCGGAGAAACTACAGGGCATCTTCACGCCGACGCTTGTCCCCATCGACGCGCGCGGGCAGATCAACGAGGCGGAACTCCGCCGCTTTGTCTCATGGCTGATTGAGAGCGGCGTCCATGGTCTGTACCCCAACGGCTCCACCGGCGAGTTCACGCGCTTCAATGAGGAAGAACGCCGGCGCATCGTGCGTATCACCTGCGACGAAACCCGCGGACGGGTCCCCATTCTGGCGGGCGCGGCGGAGGCCAACGTCAAGGAAACCCTAGCCGCCTGCGAGGCTTACGCCGCCATGGGCGCGCGTGCGGTGGCCATCGTCTCCCCCATCTACTACCGCCTCTCGCCCGAATCGGTCTACGCCTACTTCGCCGAGATCGCGCGCCACACGCCGATCGATATCACGCTGTACAACATCCCGATGTTCGCCAGCCCGATCGACGTCCCCACGATTCGCCGCCTGGCCGCGGATTTCCCGCGCGTCATCGGCATCAAGGATTCCTCCGGCGACCTGGCCTTCATGATGCGCATGATCGCCGCCATCCGCCCCATCCGCCCCGATTTCACCTTCCTCACCGGTTGGGAGGCCGTGCTGGCGCCCATGCTGATGGTGGGCTGCGATGGCGGCACGAACGCCAGCAGCAACGCCGTCCCCGAAGTCACGCGCCGCATCTACGAACTCTGCCGCGCCGGAAAGTACGAAGAGGCGATGCAATGGAACTACCGCATCATCGCCCTGTTCGACACCATGCTCTACCCCTTCGAGTTTCCCGATGGGTTCCGCGCCGCCGCCGCCCTGCGCGGCTTCGATTTCGGCAGCGGCCGCCTGCCGCAGACCGGCTCGCAGAAGACCGACCGCGCCGAAATGGCGAAGGTGCTGCAATGCATCCTGGCCGATTTCGAACTGGTCTCCCGGCCACCGGAAGGCTGCGCTCCTCGCACCGGCCAACCGGCCACCGACAAGCTGGAGCAGGTGGTGTTTGAAGTCATGCACGAGTTGGAGAAGCGGGGGATCTTCTGAACGGCGCTTTGGCATTGATCGAAATCGGCGGCTGGGCCCCGGCCATGGTTGTGCTGGACGCCATGGAGAAGATGGCCGGCGTGCGGGTGCTGCAAACCGAGCTCAACGACCGCCCCGGCGTGTGCCTCAAGCTGCTCGGCTCGCTGGGAGATATACAGGCGGCGGCCGCCGCGGCCGAAGCCACCGCCAGTGCCATGCAAGTCGCGGTGATCGCGCACGTGATCCCCGCGCCATCGCCGTTGGGCAAAGCGGCCTACGAAGCCGCCGCCGATTTCAATCCGCTTTTCGAACAGTCCACCGTGCAGTACCCGGAGAAGAGAATGAAGAACGAATCCCAGGCGCCTTTTGCCGTCGGCCTGATCGAAACCCAGGGCTTCACCGCCGTATTCGAGGCCATCGATACAGCCTTGAAAACGGCCGCGGTGGAAGTGCTGGCCCGAGAGAAACTGGGCGGCGGCTACATCACGGTCCTTATCAAGGGCGACGTCGCCGCCGTGCAGGCGGCCATCGACGCAGGGAAGGCGAAGGTGGAAGGCTTGGGCAAGATGATCGCCGCCCACGTGATTGCCAGCCCCAGCGAAGGCGTGCTTTCGTTGCTGCCCAAATAGCCGCGGATCGTCGTGGCCCACGTTTGTGGAGATCCGCGACAGTACGGTACGTTTCAGATCTGGAACTCTTAAAAACCGCTTGATTCGAGTCCTGGAATCATGCAGACTCTACCTGGAGCGATTCACCCCAGGAGGATCCGGACCATGTTTCGACGCCTTCTTCATGTCCTGCCCGCCGTCTGCTGCACTGCCTTGATGTTTGCCGCCGCGCCACCCCAGCCTGCCGGCGGAGACCAGGTGGTCCGCACCAAGGGCGGCGAGTTCACCCTGCGGCTGCCCGCTGCCTGGAAGACCTCCATCGGCGCGAACGATGTGGAAGCTACCGGCGACCGCGTCTGGATGAAGCTGCGTATCGGCCCGACGATTCTATCCATCCGTAGCGCCCTCGGCGCTCTCGCCAGAGCGACGGAGCAGGATTTGAAAGACATTACCTCGGAAGACGACGAAGCTACCATCGGTGGCAACCAGGCGTTGATCAGCGTGTTTCATGGCGTCAACAAAGAAGGTGTCCGCACCGTCCGCCGGGCAACTCTAGTCAACCCGATGGGTGGAAAGCACGGGTGCACCTTCCTGTTCGAGGTCGCCGAGCGCGACTACACGCGCTCGCTGCCGCTGATCCGGCGAATCGAACAAAGCCTCCTTGTGGGGTCGGGCAATCCTCCATCCCCGCCACCCGGGCCGGCCCCACAACCGGCCGTCGGCGCCCGGCCCGCTCCCGCTCCCGCGCCCTTGCCCGCCGTCACTGCCGGCGCGAGCCGCACGGAGCCGTACATCGCGCCAAACAAACTCTACGCGCTTTACAAGCCGGCGGACTGGAGTGTCACGCAAGCGGCCGGCGAGGGCAGCCTCGCCATCACCGTCGCCTCCCCCGATCGCCGGTCCCAGGTGAAACTGCTGTGGATGCGGACTCCCCGGCCCAATCTGGTCGGCTTCATGGCTACTTGCCGCTCCATCTTGACGCAAGGCAACCCCGGAACCGCCTTGTCCCGGATTTACGTATCCCGCGACGGCACTCGTGGCATGGCAACCTGGACCTACCCGTTGGGCAATCTCAGGGCGCAGGGCCGCGTGTACTTCGAAGCCAGCGCGACCGGCGCCACCATGCAGTCCTACGCCGCCCCTGAAGCGCAACTTGCCGTGCAGCGTCCGCTGCTGCTCAACGTACTGGCAAGCGTCGCTTTCATCAGGGCGCCCCGTGGCGGCGCGGCCGGGCAGGCCGCTCCCGTGGAGATACCGCTGGTCGAGCGGCAGGCGCCTGACGGCAGCTTGAGCCTCAAGATGCCCGCCGATTGGGACTTTCTGGCCGCGCAGGGGCGTGTCATTGCGGGCAAGCCCGGAGGCGCCATGGGCTTCATCTTCACCTCGTTCACCGGCAATCCGATGCTACCCAGGGCCACCGTCACCCAGGGAGTGATCGGCGCCCCGTACCGGCGTCCCTACCTCCGCCACCGCGGACCGCGCGACGGTGGGCGAATGCAGCGCCTATCTGCGGGGCGGCTGTGTGGCCGAAGACCTCATGGCGCAGTGGACCTCCAAAGACGGAGCGGATTGCGTCGGCGCCTTCAAAGTGGTCAACACCCCGCCAGCCGTGATGGGCCAGTGGTTCAGCATCGTGGCCGGCGTCTGGGGGCCGAGCCAGGATTTCGCCCGCTATTACCCGATGCTGGAACAGGTGGGCAACTCTTTTTCCATCCGCACGGGGTACGCGCGGGCCTACATCGCCGCGGGTCTACAGAATCTGCGCGCGCTGCAACAGCAGACAGCCCGCTCCATCGCCAGCCTCAACTACGCGCGCGAAGACCTGCAGCGCGGCTGGGAAGACCGCCAGGCGCGGAAAGACTACGCGGAATCGAAGTGGGACGACTACCGCCGCGGCAACAGCTATTGGATTTCCGACCTGGAAGGCGGCCGCGTCTACCACACGGATACCTGGGGCACCCGCGACACGCTCACCGGCGACTACTACGAGGGGGGCGGCTACACCTACACGAATTTCGAAGGCCAGAACCCCCGCTGGGCGACGGAAAACATGCGCGAAGTTTCGAGCTACGAACTTGAGCACGGTGGCCCGCCTCGTTAGCGTTAAGGCTGGCCGCCGCGAATCGCGACCCGCACGGTCCGGCCGGTCCGGTTGGCAACGTGGTGGCAGCGCAGATTTGCGCCACCCTGCCTAAATTCCACATCCTCGAGTTCTCTTATTGCGAGGTGCCCTGGCGCGCCGAAGTGATCGATCCGCCGGAGAATGTGCCCAAGGGCGGATACCTGGCCTTGACTGCCCAATATATCTGCTCACGCAGGTCAAGTCGGTCTGCCTGACTTACTGCCACTCTGAAGTTATTACCTCGCACGCATTAACAAGGGCTCCGGCGACCCGCCCTATTGTGGCTTCAGGAGGAGCATCCACGGCCCATGAGTTTGCGCCTGCTCGACCATCCCCCGCCTCAGGCCGCGATCAAAAACTCGCGGGCCGCAGGTATCAGCAGGATCACACTTGGCGCACGTCTCACTAGCCGGCAATTCCATCCCAGTTGGCGCCCGAAATGGTGACAGGTATACCGCCTTGTCACGGGGGGGGAGGAGATATATACTCAATTTGTCTTAGAGGTAAAACGAAATCCTTGACTGAACCGAAGTGCTGGCCCGGATTAGGATATGGATGGGAGGCTGCAATGGAAAAGGTTAACGTACCGGTGGGCATCAGGCTCGTACCGGCCTTGTCTTTCAGCGCGCGGCTGTTGATGCTCGCGTTGGTGATTTTGGCGGCAAGCTGCGTCCTATTCGCGCAAGCCGACCGCGGCAGCATCGAAGGGACGGCGAAAGACCCGAATGGGGCTGCGGTACCAGGCGCCAAAGTTCAGGTAGTCAATATCGAGACGAACAGCAAACTCGATTTCTCGACCAATGAACTCGGGAATTACCTGGCATCCAGTTTGCCGGTGGGGTCCTACCGCATGATTGTGCAGAAGGAGGGTTTCCGCACCCTCGTTCGAGAACCAATTCTCGTCCGTGCACAGAGCAGCCTGGGTGTCGATTTTGCCTTTCAGCTGGGAGCGGTTACCGATACCGTCACCGTCAGCGATGAGGCGCCGCTGCTGGATATCTCGGCTACCAGCAACCCGAGCAATCTCACGGCCAGGTTCATCGATGATCTGCCGATGATCGTCTTCGGAGAAAAACGCAACATCACGGACAACCTCCGGTTCTTGCCGGGAAACACTTCCAGTAGTGGAAGCTTGGGCAGCGGTGAACCGGCCGAATCGTGGTCGGGCCGCGTGAATTCAGCGATCCAAGGCAGCACCGAAATTTTCATCGATGGCGCCCCGTCCAGCGAGTGGAGTACCCGCCGCGGCTCCGTCCTGGAAAACGGTCCGGTTGTCGAACAAGTGGCTGAATACACCGTTGTAGCTAACGCCTTCAACGCCGAGTATGGCGGTTTTGGTAGTTGGTTCACTACCGTCACAATGAAATCCGGCACCAATGCCCTCCATGGCAAGGTCTACGACTATTTCGGCAACGATAAGTTGAACGCCCGCAGTTTCTTCCAGGGCCCGGTCAAACAAAAGCTCCGGCAGAATGAAGGGGGCTTCCAAGTGGGTGGCCCGGTCTACATCCCCAAAGTGTATGACGGCCGCAACAAGACGTTCTTGTTCTTTGGCCAGGGACTGTACTATGCCCGGCTCGGCGGTGCGGGAGGCTTGCAGACCATTCCCCGCGCCGACTTCAGGACAGGCGATTTCAGCCGTTTCGTGGATGCCGCGGGCGCGCAGATTCCGATCTTCGACCCGTCGACTACGCGGCCGGACGGCAGTGGCAGCTTTGTTCGTGTGCAGTTTCCGGGAAACCTCATCCCGGCCTCCCGCATCAGCCCGGTTTCCTCGAAGATTGTCGGGTTAATACCGAACCCGGACATTCCCACGGCCCAAACCAGCAATTGCGCCTTTCCGCTCTTCAACACGTATACTTCGACTGCCAAGTTCGACCACAGCGTCTCCACCAGGCAGAAGCTCTCCGTCACTTATTCGAATCAGACGCGCCCCCGGCTCATCAACAGTACCGGCTACGGTAAGTTCGCGAAGACGGTCTCCGGCCTCCCCGATGAGCCGGACGTACTGGAAGGCTTTCAGCTCCAAACCGTTACCAGCCAAACCTGGCGCGCGAACCACGACTACATTTTCAGCTCGCGGGTCCTCAACCACTTCACCGCGGGCGTAGACCGCTACGTGAACCCCTACTCCAATACGAGCGTGGGTAAGGGCTGGAACCAGGCACTCGGCATCACGGGGATGCCACAAGATCTGGGTGCATTCCCGCAGATCAGTTTTGGCGGCGGCACCGGGTCGCCCCTCACCATGGGTCTCACCAGCAACGGTTTGGGGGCTCAGACGCGCTACTCGATCAACGAGAGTCTGACCTGGACCCGTGGACGCCATAGCCTGAAATTCGGCTTCTACCACTGGCGCTACCTGAACAACTCAAGAAACCAATCCTCAACCGCCGGAAGTTTCAGCTTCAGTAACCAAATGACCAGCCAGCCGAACTCCTCGAGGCTATCCAGTTGGGGCAGTTCTTTTGCCAGTTTCCTGCTGGGAGAATTGAGCAGCGCCAATACGACACTCCAGAGCACAACCGGCTACCGGTTCCGCTCCTATTCTCTGTTCGCGCAGGACGAGTGGCGGTTGACCTCCAAGCTGACTCTGTCTTACGGCCTCCGCTGGGATGTCGCTCCCGCGCCATATGAGGTGAACGACCAGGTAAGTTCCTTTAGTCCCGCGGTGAGGAACCCCGTTGGCGTCCCTGGCGCGCTTGTTTTCGGCGGTAGTGGGACCGGCCGCACCGGAGACCAGTTCATACGGACATGGAAGAGGGGCTTCGGCCCGCGCCTGGGTGCGGCCTATGAGTTAAACTCGAAGACCATCATCCGGGCTTCGGGAGGGATC
>JAPKZC010000330.1:21832-28958 GCA_026394025.1 Candidatus Solibacter sp. | reverse complement strand
GCTGCAGCCCAATCGAACCGAGGATCTCCGGCCACGCGCCCGCGTCTTCCGAGAGCACGCTGAAATAGGGCAGTTCGCCGGCGCGTGCGCCGGCGGCGAAAACCAAGAAGCTGACGAGGATCTGGCGCCACAACGCCGTGCACCCGAGAGGCACCGACTCCCTCACGGTTGTGGCCCTGAGCCCAGCGTCGATACTACCGGACTTCGCATCGGAGCCGCGACCGTTAGGGAGCGGTCTTACGCGCGTCGGCCGGATTTTGCGGCGGAAACTACCTGGTAATCGCATACCAGAACCCTGCGCGAACGTCGCTAAATGTAGAGCGCCGCGACGGGTTCTGAATGAGATATGCACCGCGCAGCAGGTTGAACGTCAGGTACATGGATTGCGCCACTGGAACCCGCAGACCGGGGCCAGTCTCCACGAAATTTGCCCAATCCTGGCGCCTGGCATCGATTGTCACGTTGCCGTTCCAGTGGAGTTGTACCGGGCCGAAATTGTATCCGGCGCGGGATTGCGTGTAGACCAGGAAATCGTCATCGAAACGGCTCACGTAGAGCGCATCCAGGGAGGCGTCGGCCAGCCAGCCGCTATCCTCGCGTCGCCACGTGCGCGTCACCGAGACGCCGCCGCGGTAGTCCGGCAGCATATGACCCTTCAAGTAACTGATGGCGGTGCCGGCCTCGCCCCAGGCGGTGACGCCGTGCCATGGCACCGTCGCCACCCCAACGCCCAGGATGAAGGAGCTTTCCGACAGATACTGCGGGCTCGCGGCGCCGATGGTGCGCCGCGTATCGCCCACGAACCGCATGCTGACGTAGGGCCGAACCGGAAATCCAAGGTTGATTTCGGTCTTGACCTGACCGTAGGTGAACAAGTCGTGCCACCGCGTGGAAAAGAGGGGAAACAGCCATGCCGTGGTGCGGAAGCGCTGCACCGCGGCGTGTAGGTTCTGGAACCCCTGCTCGGCGTCGGCGGCGATCACCGGGTCGGTACTGCGTCGCGCCAGATCGAACCAGCGCCACGCCACGGCGTCCCGGCGCAGGATGTTGTTGGTCCACGCCAGCTTCCGCATGATTTCGAAATCGCCAGGGTCATTCTCGTGGGCGGCTTCGAGGTACTTCAGCGCATCCTTGATATATCCGGCCTTGATACTGCGCTCCGCCATGATCTTGGCGTCGATGGATTGGGGGGCGGTGGCAGCGCGCGGACGCAACACCTGCGGCATCCGCAGAACGGCGCGGACCCGGTTAGCCAACTCCTCGTCCTGGGAGCCAAGTACGCGGTCAAACAGCGCCGAGGCGGCGATCTTTTCACCGCGCGCGTAAAGCAGAAAGCCTAATTGGGTGGCAGAGAGCAGATCCTCCGGGGCGTTCTGGGCCAGGATTCGAAACTCGGCTTCGGCCTCGCTTTCGCGGCCCATGCGCAACAGCAGGTAGCCCAGTTCGCGGCGCAGATCGTGATTGGCCGGGTCCAGCGCCAGCGCCTGCCGAAACTCGTTGACGAACGGATAGCGCGCCGGCAGCAGTTCGCGGGCCATTTCGGCGGCGCGAGGTTCGCCCCCGTGAGCGGCAGCCAGTAACGCGGAAGTAGCGTCGCCGCTGCGCCCCATGGCCAGCCAGACACGGCCCAAGTCCACCAGTACGGTGCGCCGGTCGGGCAGCAACCGCCAGGCGCGTTCGAAATGCGTGGCGGCCAGCACAAGCTCGTCGCGCTGCTCGGCCAGGGTAGCTAACTCGAAGTGCCCGCTGAAGTTGTCGCCGCCCAACACGATCGCCCTCTGCCATCGAGCGATCCCGGCCGCCAGCGGATCGTCAATATTGTGGAAAGCCCGCTCCGCCGTCGCGTTTCCGGTGCGCCGCAGCCGGTCGAAGACGCGCCGCGCCTCGGCCTGCTGTTTGGTCTCGTAGCAGAGAAACCCGTACTCCAGTGCGGCTGCGGTGTCGACCGGGTCCAACCGCATGGCCTCGCGAAACTGGTCGCGCGCCAGCGTGGGCTCGCCGATCTTGAGCAGCGTATAGGCCAGGTCTTTGCGGATGTCCGCCCGGGCGGGGGAGGCCTGCACGGCGGCGAGAAAGGCAGGCACCGCTACATCGTAATCGCGCGCGCGCAGACTACGAAGAGGATGGGGAGGCGCATACTACCTTAGACATACTAGTGTGGCAGCCCGGAAGAGTTCTCAGGGAAATGTCAGGGTGAAGCTTAAAGAAGGAGCCTGTGATCAAATGGTTTCATGTTGCCGTTAGTACCCGTCCCTGTCTGTGAATGCTGTGGTGGCAAAGAATTCCTCCATTTGAGGACTCGGGAGACCGTGGAGTGGGAAGCGGTTCGTGCATTCTGCCGTGACGCCGGCGATTTGAACAGCCTGTACTTTCAGATTCCGCCGACTTTCGATCTGGTTCGCTGCAGCGTTTGTGGCCTGCTGTTCTGCAACCCGCGTCTCAGTGTCGACATCGTAAATGCCTTCTACGACGACTACATGGGCGGGCGCTTCCAGGCGGTGATTCCGCCCTACAACGCCGATTTCCGCGCGGAGGTTCAGCGCAAGATCGCTGACGAACTGGAGCGCGAATTGAAGCGCGGCGCGGTAGGGTTGCTGGGTGTGATGCGGCACAATCTGATGGGTCTGTTTCGGAATATTCGGGCACTGGACGTCGGGTGCGCTCACGGGCCGATGTTGCGATGTTTTCGGGAAAAAGGCTGGCGCGCCTACGGAATCGATGTCTCTGAACGGGCGGCCCAGAGAGCACGAGAGTACGGCACGGTATGGGTCGGCGATGTCCACACCTTGTTGGAAGAGCAACCCGGCAGCCGGTACGATTGCATCACTCTCGTCGATGTGCTTGAGCATCTGGCTTCGCCCTCAAGAGTCCTCTGGAACGCGGCGCGGGTTCTGAAACCTGGGGGCGTGATGTACCTTGAGGTGCCGAACTCCGAGTCGGGGATGGACGAAGTGTCGCGGCATTTCTTCTTGTTTCCGGAAAGTTGCATCCGGGCCATGCTCGAGCGCCACGGCCTCTCGGAGTATCGGGTGGTTCATCTCTCCGATCGCTACAATGCGTATGACCTGCCGAGCCAGGGCCGGCTTCACCAGGTCTTCGTCCGCAAGCCTCTCCGTCCTTGAGGGTTCTACTCAATGGGGGACGTCGATATTGTGTAAGGCCTGTTCCGCGGTCGCGTTCCCGGTGCGCCGCAAGCGGTCGAAGACGCGCCGTGCCTCGGCCTGCTGTTTGGTCTGGTAGCAGAGGAATGCGTACTCCAGCGTAGCGGTGGCGTCGGTTGGGTCCAACCGCATCCCAGCGCGAAACTGGTCGCGCGCCAGCGTAGGTTCGCCGATCTTGAGCAGCGTATGGCCAGGTCTTTGCGGATATCCGCCCGGGCAGCCGCTGCCTGCACGGCGGCGAGAAAGGCAGGCACCGCGACGTCGTAATCGCGTGCGCGCGGGGCGGCGTATGCGCGGTCCGCGTCGTGCGGGTGTGCGGACGCCAGCACCGTAAGGATGGCAAAGAGGAGGGGGAACCGTTAGTCTTCCTGCAAAGGTTCCGAAGGCTGCTCCAGCGAGTCGTCCTGTTCATACGTTGGCCTGATCTCTTGTTCCTCCTCCGCCAAGAGTTCCGCGCCGGGATAAAGTCTTTTCAGATCCCACTCGTTGACCCACCGGCGTACATAAGAGCGCATGGCCCGTCTCACTGAAGTCGCTGCAGTAGGGATCTCGGGCGGGTCCCATCCGTATGCCTTTGAGTGAATCTCCTTCAGCCGCTCATAGGTATGCGCCAAGGCAGATTCGTCGGGCGGCTCCAGAGTTAGCGCTTCACGTTCTATGAGGCGCATGCCTGTCTCTGCTCGCCCTGCCAAGGTGATGTACTCGTCAGTCTCCTTCCCCCGCAGCCTGGCCCCCACGATGTCCCGATCGCTCTTCTCCTGCAGCACAGCGAGACCGAAGTCATCGGTAATCGTAGCCACCGCTGTCAGTCCGGGATACAGTTCGCCTTCAACTCGCCCCATCCAGCGAGCTAGTTCGGCGTACGATCTGCCGCGCTGTAATAGGCTGTACCTGCCCACCAGCTCGACTTCGTCAAAGAGCAGTACCCACCCGCTGTACCCGGCGGCAAGAATCAATCGAGAGGCAAATATGAAACGCTGGAGAGCCAGGTCTTTGACTTTGACCGGCTTGAGCGAATACATGCCAGAACAGTTGATCTGTTTCAACCCTTGCCTGATCCGGCTAACGGAGAGCCGTTCGCCCGACCAGAAATTTGTGATCTGATCCACCAGTTCGGGATCGTTGTTAAGTCTCTCGTGAAGCAGAATCGTAGCCTTAAACAAGTCGCTGAGACCGCTCGCCGGACCGTTCGCCCACTCGAAAAACTCGGCATACCTCCGACTTTTCGGTTGCAGTCGCAGAGCGATCTCACGCACCGCCTCGCCGCTCAGGCCCGGAACCATTGCGCCGTCGATGGCGGCAAGGTACACTTTCGCAGGGTCAAAGAGCGGTGTTTCCTTGCTGATAACCACCCGGCTACACACGAAGTCTTTCACAACTGCAAGGTGTTTAAGGTAGTCGAGCAAGTGCGACTTGCCCGTACCAAATCCGCCGGCAATTAGAAGGCCAGGAACTTGTTTGCCGTCCGCGGCGAAAGCCGCGACGGAAGATAGTCTTTCGAGGAACGCACTCTCAGCCTTACGCTGGTTAGAACCCAACACACTGACGGCATCCCTGTTCGGAACCCCGTTTCGCAGCGCTTCGAGAGCGCGCCGGTAGTCGATTTGTTGATGATCTGTTTCCATGATGGTCACGTTTTTTGAACAGTTGCCGAAATCCGAACTAATGATGCCATGGGGTTCACCAGATGCTTGTCTCGAATCTCATCGAACACCCTGAACATCAACGCCTCATACCTGCGTATGCCGCGGCCAAGGTCCTCGAGAAAGGCGATATCAGGCACTACGGTGATGAAGCATCCATCCAGTTGGTCGGCTGCGTCTATAAATTGGCGCAATACCTCATAGGTGTCCAGGACGGCAGCCTTACTGTAAAACAAGCCGAGATCGTGCGGGTTGCGCGCTAGCATGACACGCTGAGCGTCCATCACAATCACCACACCTGGATATCCCGCTAATCTTACCCAATGGAGCAACGACTCGAAGAAATACCGCGCGGTAGCGCGATTGATCTTCCGAAAGATCTGAAACGGTTTCACTGCGCTCATCGCCTTGTTGCGCCCCGTCAACCACTCGGTCAGCACTTTGATTGTGGTCGTGCCATCTTGCCCCCCCGAGAGCTCAGCGATACATAGATGGGTCATCGCAACGCGAAAGTCTTTGGAAAGATTACGGTGCTTAAACACCTTGTTCCCGATGGACTTCTTCAAATCCAGAAGAAGCATTTGGGGATCAACTTGGTTCTCGTCCGCAAGGTGGCGGTAGAGTGGACCGTCGCCGCAATCTACCCATGAATAGCCCGATTCAGCAGCGAGCTTGGCGATTACCTTTCGGCTCAAGATGTGCCAAGGGATCTGTTCCGCAGTCCGGAAGAATATTTCATCTACCATGTTAACTTTCGTCTCCGCGGCGTTGATCTTGACGACGAGATAACCTGCTTGATCACCGATGGCGGCAAGCCCGTCGAAGAGATCGGAACGCAAGCCATCATCCATTGGAACGGCAAACTTGATGGCCGAGCCGCCGTCTCCGATGAAAGTGGTTAAGTATTCCTCTCCGATATAGCGGAGCCAATCGCCAGGTTGTATGGAAGCGATCATGCGGGTACCTCATTGAATCGAATTCCGTAATAGCTCACTGTTTCGCCGTCCGGAGCGACAAAGGAGTAGGTACCCTTGGCCCCTTTTGTCCCGGTACTGGCTGGCAGTGAATAGGTAGCCCCGGACTTCGTCCGCGTCACGCCGCTTCGATCGAGGAGAAACAGATCGCGGACAAAATCAGTCTGATCGTAGTTTGCTGTGGATCCCGGAAGCAGTGTAAGGGCATCGTAGATGCTAGCGAGCGTGACCGTTTTGCCGTATTCATTTCCGACTATGAGACGGTACGTGCGGTGAAGCACTTCCAGAAGAATTTCCGGCGTCGCCTTTGGCTTTCTCGATTGAATAGCCTTGAGCGTCTTCACCAAGCGGGAGGGCCGAACCGCTTGCACCTTTTTACGGTTGATCTTGACCACACGCTCAGACGGGAGAATCCGAAGGATCGAAGGAAACACCACGAGTCCCTCGTCTCGTTGTTGGATTTGAAGGCTCTCAGCCTTCGCTGCATCAATGACCTCCCCGGCATAGGAATCCCGGAGATATTTCTCTTCTTCCTCAGGGCTAAATGGCCAGGCGGATCTCGCGTTAAGGACGTCCTGCCGCGTGGATTCAAGAATTGTCGCAAGTCGCTCGGAGGACTTTCGCATCTTAAAAAGGTCGCCTTCTGACGCTGCCCTTTGTAGCTGTTTCACCGCCCCAGCGAGCGCCCCGACAACTTTGCCCGCGGCGCTTGCCGCTCGTTCAGCTTCAGCAAATCCTTGCTCAAATGTCACCTTTGATCTCCATTCTTGTTAGATTCTCGAAAAACGAACCAACCCGTTTCAGAGCAGAAGTTTGAGCCGGCGTCGCGGCCCAGAAGGCTACACTGAGCCGTGTCATGCTGGATAGCGCGTTGTTCTTCCCGCGGGGAGTTCGCGCTCGTTATGCTGGGCCCATCGCTGCTTCTGTGCATTGGCGCAAACAAACGCGCACCTTTCCGTATATTGCAGGTCTTGCACAGCAATTCGACATTTGCTGCCGTTCCAGCGCCTCCAAAGGACCGTGGAATAATGTGGTCAAACTGAAGGTCCTGTGTCGAGCCGCAGTTTCTGCAACGACCTTGATCTCTTTGCCATACGAAGATTCTGGTGTCCGCCGAGATTTGGCCGCCATCAAAATGTGGGAGAGGTTGGGCACCCAGCCCGCGCGACCTGCGAGGGTGACGAAGTCGGATCGGTTTGGGCCTCCAGCTTAGAAGACTCACAGCTTCACTCCCGCGAGAGTAGCGACATCTTCGATGGCGCGGTAGAGATTTCGCATCATGATAATCTTCTGTGGGTTTCCAGCCTTCAGGTCTTGAATATCGTCGGCCGGCAGGGTCTTGATCTTC
>JAPKZC010000330.1:11690-21794 GCA_026394025.1 Candidatus Solibacter sp. | reverse complement strand
CTCGGTCGCCTGTTTGATTGCCAGGAACGCGTCGCTTTGAAGAGATGGGTCTTCGCGCACAAGAACCTTCTGTGCGTCTTCGAATCCCGTTTGGTCGAGCGCCTTCACTGCCTCAGAGTTTGCGAGAATAATTGGCAGATCGCGGATTTGCTTTGAATCGTTGATGCGGTCTTCATTTACCCATTTGTGGAAGGACTGCTTGAACCTGGGGTCCTCCTTGAAGCGTTCCCGCAACTCCTTCTTTTTGATCACCTCGTGGAAAACGGCGAATTTTTTCAGGTTGACTGCTGCGGGATGCAGACTCAAGTATTCGGTCGTCGCCTGGTACGCTTCTAACAACTCCCTGATCTTTCCCTTGCTCAAGCGCAGGTGGTTGCTCAACCATTCGTACGTCTTGCCATAAACGTTGAAGAGATCTGACACATGCTTGGCTTGTTCGTAAGCATCCCAGCGGATCTTACCGCTCACGTGCATGTCCGCCAATAGGACAGCGAGGTCCTCTTCAGTAAGGTCGACATCGAAAATCATCGCCGGCATCATTTTGAAGCGGCCATCATTTGGGTGTTGGTCAAGGAGGTGCCGGCACGCGACGGTGCGGCAGTTGCCTTCTCGGACCAGAAACTTCAGTCCCTTTCGCTGGACAATGATGGCTTCGTAGACGCCCCCGTTTTGAAGGATTGATTGGCCAAGCCCTTTAACCGCATCCTTCTCCCAGATCAACTCGTCCAGGTCGCTCTCGACTACGGCCCCCGCCGCTCTTTGACCGATTAGGAACTGAATGCGTGGGTTTTGAGGGTCAAGTATGCATTCGTCGACGGATACAACACCGCGGCTGTACGGGATGTTTTTCCCCTGTATAACAATCGTTTCCGGCATTTTTTCGCCTGCTTTCCTTTCTGAATTGGTTGTTACTGCCAAGTACCATTTGACCACAGCAATAAGTGTTTGTCAAGCAGTACTGAAATATATTTTATCGACCAATTGATACCGTTACGTACCGTTGATAGGCACCGTGTGTAACCTCAAGATTATATTGGGATAAGCTAGGCCGGACATAACAGGCAGCCAACGGGATCATAGCGCCAGCGATTGTCCTTGCCTATATTGCAAAAATGCAATATCATAAAATGAGCGTGACGTGGATCGTAGAGCTGCTCGACGCCCGCGTTCGAGACGAGTTGGAAGCTCTCCCTGCCGACATGAAAGCTCGTTTCCGCCGGATCGTCGAGCTGATTCAAGGGTACGGTCTCGAACATATGGGCGAGCCCCATGTCAAGCATCTGGAAGGCGCCTTGTGGGAGATGCGCATTACGGGCAAAGACGGCATCTCCAGAGCGATCTACGTGACCGCGAAAGGCCGTCGCGTGGTCGTGGTCCGGGTTTTCGTGAAGAAGACCCAGAAAACGCCGCGCCGGGAGATTGACCTGGCGCTGGAGCGAGCAAAGGCGGTGAACGAACGATGAGCCGTATCCGTGTAGATGACCTGCATAAGAACTGGTTGAACGACCCCAAGTACCGGCACGAGTACGAAGGGTTGGAAGAGGAGTTCTCGCTGGTCGCCGCTCTGATCGAGGCGCGCACTCGCGCTGGTCTGACCCAGGAGCAGGTGGCGCAGCGCATGAAGACGACTCAGGCCGTGATTGCCCGGCTGGAAGGCGGAGGCTCCAAGCCCTCCACCCGCACGCTGGAGCGTTACGCCGAGGCGACTTGCTCGCGCCTGAAGATCACGTTCGAGCCGGAAAGCGCGCAACCTTGAGGCCCCGTCCGGCTTTCGGCAGCGGTGAAGGCCATCGTGGCTCCGCCAGGCATGACAGACCACGCAATCGATGGTCCGTCCCGGCCCATGTCCGTCCCGGCCCATGTCCGTCCCGCCCATTGAAACCGGCGCCGCAAGGGGATATGATTCCCGCATCATGTCTAATCCCTCCAATCCGATTTCCCGGCGCTCCATGTTGACGGCGGGCGCGGCGGCATTCACCATCGTCCAACCCCACCTGGTGCGCGGCGCCGGAAAGGAGAAACTGCGAGCCGGCCTGGTCGGTTGCGGTGGGCGCGGCACACAGGCCACCGTGGACCTGCTCACCGGCAACGAGAACGTGGAACTGGTCGCCATGGCGGACGTCTTCGAGGACCACCTGGAAGGCGCGCTCAAGAACCTGCGCAATCCCAAGTTACTGGCGCAGCACGCCGGCATCACCGTGGAGCGCGACGGTAAACAGAAGGCGATGACCGCGCAAGAACTGGTAGAATCCATCGGGCCGCGCATCACGGTAGCGCCCGACCGCCATTTCGTCGGTTTCGACGCCTACAAGAAGCTCGCCCAGAGCGACCTCGATATCGTTATGCTGACCACGCCCCCGGGCTACCGCCCGATCCACTTCGAGGCCGCCGTGGAAGCGGGCAAGCACGTCTTCACCGAGAAACCCATCGCCACCGACGCCACCGGCGCGCGCCGCTTCCTGGCCGCCGGACGCAAAGCCGCCGAAAAGAAACTCACCGTGATGAGCGGCGCGCAACGTCATGAAGACCGCCCCTACGTGGAGACCGTGCGCAAGATTCACGATGGCGCCATCGGCGAAATTGTCGCCCTACAGGCCAACTATCTGAGCGGCCCCGTGATGCATGCCCAGGCGCGCGACGCCAAATGGGGCGACATGGAATGGGAGCACCGCAACTGGTATTCCTTCCTCTGGCTGTGCGGCGACCAGATTGTGGAGCAGCACTTCCACAATATCGATTTCATGAACTGGGTGATGGGCACCCATCCCGAACGCGTGGTGGCCTCCGGTGGCGCGGCATGGCGTCCTCGCGCCGCGCTTTACGGCAACATCTACGACCACATGAGCTCGGATTTCGTCTACCCCAACGGTGTGCACATGAATAGCTATTGCCGGCAGTATCCCAATGGCACGTTCCGTAACGTGAGCGACATGATCGTCGGCACGAAAGGCCGCAGCACGGGGATCGACCTGGGAACCAAAGGCATCAGCGCGTATGTGCAGGAGCACATCGATATGGTGGACAGCATACAGGGGCGCGGGCCTTACGTGAACCAGTCCGTAGCCATCGCCGAGAGCACGCTGACTTGCATCATGGCGCGCGAATCGGCCTACTCCGGCCAGGCGGTCACGTGGGAGCAGATCATGAACTCCAAGCAGGACCTGATGCCGCGCGAGTTCGGCTACCAGACCGCGACCAAACCCTCGCCGCTGCCGGTGCCCGGCGAATACAAGTTCGTCTGAGAAAACTTCAGACCTGCCCGGCGAGAATCTTTTCGAAGCGTGCGTTCACGTCCTTCAGGTAAGCGGCATCGCCTCCCGACAGTTCGACCGTGGCCGCCCCCTGGTAGCCGATCTCCGCGATGGCCGCGTGGACCGCGCGCCAATCGATCTCGCCTTCCAGCAGCGGCGTGAACTCGGCCAACCGCTTCTTAAACGAGAAGTCCTTGAAGTGCAGCTTGACGATGCGTTTGCCCAGCGTGCGGATCCAATCCTGCGGATAGCCGGTGATCGCCACGTTGCCGATATCGAAGTAGGCGCGGATCCACGGTGAAGCGAAGTCATCCACGTAGCGGGCGAATTCCAGCGGGCTGAGCAGAAACTTGTTCCACACGTTTTCGATGCCAATGACGACCTTGGCCTCCCCGGCGAGCGGAATCAGCTTGCGGATCTGCCGCTGGCTGCGCTCCCACGCCTGGGCGTATGAGGTCTCGGGATTGACCACGGCGGGTACCAGCAGCACGGTATCGGCGCCCCAGAGTTTGGCGTTGCGCAGGCTGGCGCGCATGCCCTCGATACTCTTTTCCACTACCGCCGGGTCGGCCGACGAGAGCGGGCTGCGCCAGTGCTCCGCGTTCATTACGGAGTGAATGGGCAGTGCGGTATTACGCGAGGCGGCGAGGATCTCCTCAGCCGCGGCAGCGTCCGGAGTGGTGGGGCATTCGATGGCTTCGAACCCGGCCTCGCGGGCCATCTGAAAGCGGTCGAGCACCGGAATCTTCCCGGGGAGCATGCCGAAATAGACGGCCCGGCGAATCGGCAAGCGGGCGGGAGGGGCAGCGGCGGCGAGAAACGGCGCGGCAGCCAGAATCTGACGTCGGGTAAAGCGCGGCATGGGTCGATTGTATATCGAGACGAGCCGCAGTGCCAGCCCACCTTTGGTGGGACAGACGATCGCCTTTAGTCGTCTGTCACCCAACCGCGGCATGACCGACCACAAAAGACGATGGTCTGTCCCACATGACACTACTGCGCGGACTTCACGTGGCCGGGGGCCTGACCGCCCACACGGTGCGCGAACACCTGCACGTTGATGTCCGACGGCTTATCCCAATCCCTGTCTTGGGCGCGAAGCGTACCATCGGCGCGGCCGGCGCCATCGAAGATCAGCATCACGCCGTCGGCGCCGTCCTGGCGGGCGCCGCTGAGTGCGGCATTGGAGCCGTGGTTATACCACGTGTGCGCCTTGCCGTCCTGGCCGGAAATGGGCCGGCCCATGCCCCAAACACCGAAGCGCGTTTTGGACCCGCCGCGCACCGCGACGTTCAGATTGGTGAAATCGATCTGAAAAATGGGAAGCGCTGTGCCGAAATCGTCGTACAGCAAAGCGCCATCGCGCGTGGCTTCCGAAATGCGAATATTCGGGTTCGACAGCTCGTCGGCTCCTTCCGCGAGTTGAGCGGCCGCCACGGGCGTCAGGTCGTTGGAGGATGCGCCCAGGTAAAGCCGCACGTCCTGGTAGAAATCGCTCAAGCGCGCAGCCTTCGCGCCGGAATACCCCGGTACCGCCCAGGTGCGGATGGAGTCGATTACCCAGCGCTCGCCGGGTGCGCCGATGGTGAAATCGTCGCCGACGAACCCCTGATTGTCGCCGCCCCAGCGCACATTGCTGCGCACGCTACCGGAGGCGTTATTCAGATTGCTCTGCGGCAGCCCGCGGTCCACCGCCAAAGCCGAATCGGCAGCCACCGCCGGCAGCACACACAGCAGCAGGGAAGCAACGGTCGAGAATCGAGTCTTGTTCAGCATCTGATATCCTCTTAATCCCCTATTTTACACACTCAGGTGGACTTGGGTGGACTTGGCAATGCTCAGTTGCGGCACGGCGCGTAGTGTTAGGCTAAGCGCATCCTGCACCATGGATCGCTATTCCGAGTTGCGTGCGCGCGCGGCGGAGTTCGTCGCCGAGTGGGTGCAGTGGCACGCGGCGGTGCTGGTGCTGGCGCCGATGCGCGAGGCCGCCGGCGAAGTCACCCTTGCAGCCTGCGGCGACGCACTGATCGGCGTGCATGCTCTTGCCTTCCGCGAACTTGTCCTGGAACTCTCCGCCGCCGAGTTGAATCGCCGCGCGCTCGTGCCGGTGGGCCGCGTGATCCGCGAAGCGCTCGCCGCGCGCGTCACGCAAGAGGCTGTCAGCGCCGGCGGATTGAGCTATCTCGGTCCCGTCGCCGGATTCCCCGGATTTCCGCGCGCGCTCGCCGATACCTTTGAGGAATTGCGCCTCAACGCGGTACCGCTGCACCAACTTCGCGAGTGCGGCGAATCGGGCGCCGATTTGGCGCTGCTGCTCGCCGCCTACCAGGATGAGCTTGCCGCGCGCGGTTTCGCCGATCACGCCGCGCGCGTCGATATGGCACGCCTGGGAATTGCGGAGCAACTTCGCGACAAAGCCGTGGTCGCGCTCGATCTCGCGCCGCGCACCCGCTCAGAGCGCGAACTGCTCACTCTCATTCTGAATACCGCCCGCGCCCACCTCGACCTGCGACTCAGCCCCGGCGGCACTCCGCCGCGATCTTCCCTCGAATCGCTCCAGCGATACCTCTTCTCAAGCGACGCCGTCCCGCCGCGCGACGAAGATGGCAGTGTCGCCATCTTTTCCACTTCCGGCGAGGCACTGGAGTGCGTGGAGATCGCGCGCCGCATCGGCGCGGCCGTGGATCGCGGCGTGCCCTTCGACCAGATCGCCATCGCGGTCCGCTCCCCGGAGCGCTACCAGCCGCTGGTAGTGGAAGGCTTGCGCCGCGCCGGAATTCCGGTCCACTGCACGCGCGGTTCGCGGCGGCCCGACGTCGCCGGTCGCAGCTTTCTCGCCCTGCTGCACTGCGCCGAAGAGCGCCTCTCCGCCTCGCGTTTCGCGGAGTATCTCTCGCTCGGCCAGATGCCCGCGGACGAGGAACCGCCCACGCCCGCCGCCTGGGAACGGTTGCTGGTGGACGCCGCGGTTATCGGTGGCGCCGAGCGCTGGGAGGCGCGCCTAGATGGCCTCCGCGAGGAGTTCCACCGCCGCTACCGCGAGGAGGAGGACGAAGGCGAACGCGCGCGCCTGGAGCGTCGCATCGTCTCCGTGGAGAACCTGCGCACCTTCGCCCTGCCCGTGATCGGTCGTCTCGCCGCCCTCCCCGAGCGCGCCACCTGGGGCGAGTGGATTGCCGCGCTCACCGATTTGGCCGCCTTCACCCTGCGTGAACCGGACCGCGTCACGGCGCTGCTGGACGAACTCGAGCCCATGTCCGCCATCGGCCAGGTGGGTCTCGCTCACGTGCTGCTGGTGATTGGTCCGCGCCTGACCACGCTGGCCGCCGCGCCCACGCTCTCGCGCTACGGCAAGGTGTGGGTGGGCGGCATCGAAGAGGCGCGCGGCATGGCCTTCCGCTGCGTCTTCGTGCCGGGCGTGAATGAAGGGTTGTTCCCGCGCCCGCCGGCCGAAGATCCACTCCTGCTCCAGGCGCAGCGCCAGTCGCTCGGCGTCGAACTGTGCGCCGCACTGCAAACAGAGGATACCGAACTGCTGCGCATCGCCGCCGCCAGCGCGTCCGAGCAATTCACGCTCTCCTTCTCGCGCCTGGATCTATTGACCGGCCGCGAACGCGTGCCTTCCTTCTACGCCTTCGCGGCCCATCGCGCGGCCGGTGCGCCGGAGATCGACGTGCGTGAATTCGAGGCGCGCGCCCGCTCCGCCACGCGCACGCGCATCGGCTGGCCCGCGCCGCCCGACCCAGCCGATGCTATCGACGAGGCTGAATTCGATCTCGCCACACTGGCCCCGCTCGTCAAGGGCTCGGGGCAGTATCTGAAGAGTCTGCCGGGCCGCGCGGTGCCGTCCCTCCGCGCCCGGTGGATGCGCTGGCACAAACCGTGGAAGCCGGCCGACGGCCTGTTCATCGAAGAAATCGGCAGCGACGCGCTTAAGCCCTACCGGCTCACCGAGCGCGCCTGGTCTCCTTCGCTGTTGCAGCAGTACGCCCGCTGTCCCTACCGTTTCGCACTGCGCGGCATCTTCGGCCTGCGTCCCGCGGATCGCCCCGCCGGCATCCAGCGCATGGACCCCGCGGACCGGGGCAATCTCTGCCACGCCGTGCAGTTCGCACTGCTGCGCGATCTCGCCGCCACTGCACTAGTGCCGGTCACCGGCGACAATCTCGCCGCCGTCCTGGAACGGCTCGACGTCGTATTAGAGGCGGAGGCGGCGCGCGCCGAGGCCGATCTCGCGCCGGCCATCCCGCAGATCTGGCGCGCCGAAGTGCAGTCCATTCGCGCAGACCTTCGCGGCTGGCTGCAACAGAAAGCCCTGCTGGAAGCGGATTGGACCCCCGAATTCCAGGAGCTCAGCTTCGGTCTCAAGAGCCCGGCGGGCCGCGATCCGCGCAGCCGCAAGGAAGCCGTAACCGTCAGCGGCGGCTACCAACTGCAAGGCTCCATCGATCTGGTGGAGCGCCACGCCAGCGGTGTGGTGCGGGTTGTGGATCACAAAACCGGCCGCATTCCGGAGCCGCGCCCGGAGACGGTGGGCTCTGGCGAAGTGCTCCAACCCACGCTCTATGCGCTGGCCGCTGAGGAAATCCTGGGCGAGCCCGTGGCCGTCGGCCGCCTCTACTACTCCACCATCGCGCAGAATTACACTGCCATCGATGTCCCGCTGCACGAGTGGACGCGCCGCCGCTCCCAGCATGTACTCGAGGTCATCAATCAAATTGAAAGCCTTGAGAGAAATGCGAGGCTGGCGATGACGTGGCATAAGCTGCACAGGCAAACGCTCCCTAACCCGGCGCAGCCGGAACCAAACAAGAAGTCGACCTCACCGCGGAGACGCAGAGAGCGCAGAGATAAGCGCAGAGAAGACCAAGGGCACGCGGAGAGAGCGGAGATCGCAGAGGAAGGATCCTGCCACATTCGGCAAGAATTCGACTCGGTAGGTGCTTACGGTGGCGGCCCCGATTGTGAGGCGCCCGGCTCCGATCGGAGCCGCGGCCGCAAGGGAGCGTTTGCCACACCACCTGAGGCCTCCGCATGACCCCGACCCCCGTCTCCGATCTCGATCGCAGTTGGGTAGTGGAAGCCTCCGCCGGCCCCGGCAAGACCACCGCGCTGGTGCGCCGCATCGTCGAAGTCATCGCGGCCGGCACGCCGGTGGAAACCATTGTGGCCGTCACCTTCACCCACGCCGCCGCCGGCAACATGAAACTGCGCGTCCGCCACCAGTTGGAACACCGCCGCGCCGTTGAACCCGACCCCGCCGTCCGCCAGCGTCTCGGTGAGGCCGCGCGCAGCCTGGACCGCGCCTTCATCGGCACCATCCACGCATTCTGCGCCCAACTCCTGCGCCGCCGCCCCGTGGAGGCGCGCATCGATCCGGTCTTCCAGGAACTAGCCCAGCCCGACGCCCTCCGCGTCTTCGCCGGCGTCTTTCGCCGTTGGGTCGAGCGCCGCCTGTCCGCGCCCTCTCCCGCCCTGTCTCGCGCCCTCGCGAGGCTCGCCTGGCGCGCCGAACGCGATAGCGGCGAGCCGCTCGACGAATTGCGCAGAGCCGCCTGGAACCTCGCCGAATGGCGCGATTTCGACCAACCTTGGGAGAAACGCCCCTTCGCCCGCGACGCCCACTTGGCGGCCCTCATCAGCACCGCCGAAGCCACCCTGCGCATTCCTTCGCGCACCGGGCAATCGCCGGAGAATTTCCGCCCCATGCGCGAATTTGTCCTTCGCGTGCAGCGCGCGCGCCAGGCGGGGCTCGTGGACGCCGACCGCATCGAAAGCGAGTTGCTCCGCCTGCCCACCGAGATGCGTTGGGTCAAAGGCCGCGACGCCCTCTGCGCCGCCTGGGAAGAGCTGAAGCTCGCCATCGAAGCCTTCCGCCAGCCCGCCGACGCCGATCTCGCCGCTGGCCTGCGCGACGAACTCTGGGAAGTGGTGGGTCTCTACCAGCAGGAAAAAAATCGCGCCGGCCAGCTCGATTTCATGGACCTCCTGCTCTGCGCGCGCCGCCTGCTGCACCACGATGCTGCCCGCGCCGATTTGCAGCGCGCTTACCAGCGCATCTTCGTCGACGAATTCCAGGACACCGACCCGCTCCAGGCCGAAATCCTCCTCCTGCTCGCCGCCGCCGATCCCGCCGAGCGCGATTGGCGCAAGGCACTGCCCGCGCCCGGCAAGCTCTACGTGGTCGGCGATCCAAAGCAATCCATCTACCGCTTCCGCCGCGCCGACGCCCGCCTCTTCCATCGCATCTGCCAGGGCCTGCGCGACGCAGGTGCAGGCGCGCGCTCTCTCACCACCAGCACCCGATCCACCCAGGCCATCCAGACCTTCGTCAACGCCGCGTTCGAAAACAGCATCGCCAACTACCTGCCGCTGGAGGGCGGCGTCGAAGGCCCCGCCGGGCAGCCCGCCATCGTCGCGCTGCCCATGCCATACCCCTACGGCACGCGCAATATTTCCAACGCGAAGATTGACGCCTGCTCGCCCAACGCCGTGGCGGCCTTCATTCAATGGCTCTGCCTCGAAAGCGGCTGGAAGGTGCGCGACCGTGCGACCCGAACCTGGGTCGGTGTCCGCCCGGAACACGTCTGCATCCTCTTCCGCCGCTTCACCAATTTCGGCACCGACCTCACCCAGGAATATGTACGCTGCCTCGAAGCGCGTGGTATCGCGCACCTGCTGGTGGGCTCGAAATCCTTCCACCGCCGCGAGGAAGTGGGCACCCTGCGCACCGCCCTACGCGCCGTAGAGTGGCCCGACGATGAGCTCAGCGTCTTCGCCGTGCTGCGCGGCAGCCTCTTCGCGGTGCTCGACGATACGCTCCTCCGCTTCAAGAACGCGCACGGGCGCTTTC
>JAPKZC010000330.1:6605-11666 GCA_026394025.1 Candidatus Solibacter sp. | reverse complement strand
TGCCAGCCGATATCGACGCCGAATTCGCCCCCATTCGCGAGGGCCTCCTTCTCCTTCGCGAATTGCACCGCCTCCGCAACTACCGCCCCATCGCCGACACCATCCACGGGTTGCTGGAAGCCACCCGCGCCCACGCCGGCTTCGCCTTCCGCAAAGGCGGCGAGCGCGTCCTGGCCAACGTCTACCGCCTCACGGACCTGGCGCGCAGCTTCGAAGTCAGTGGCGCCGCTACCTCTTTCCGCGCCTTCGTGGAATACCTGGAAAGCGAGTACGATGGCAGCGATACCAGCGAAGCTCCGGTGCTGGAGCAGGAGGGCGGCGGCGTGCAGTTGATGACCGTCCACAAGGCCAAGGGCCTGGAATTCCCCGTCGTCATCCTGGCCGACCTTACCGCCAAGCTCACCGGACCGCAGGGCGCCGACCGCACCAGCGATCCCGAGCGCCGTCTCTGCGCACAGCGTATTCTGTGGTGCGCGCCGTGGGAACTGCTGGACGCCGCCGGGACCGAAGCCAAGGCCGACGAAGAGGAGGCGCTGCGCGTCGCCTACGTGGCGGCCACGCGTGCCCGAGATCTCCTGGTGGTGGCTGCCATTGGAGAGGAAGAGCGCGCCGGCGGTTGGTTGAGCCCGCTGCACGACGCACTCTATCCGCCCAAGAGTCGCTGGCGTGTCGCCGCCGCGGCCCCCGGCTGTCCCCCGTTCGGCGCAGCCACCGTGTTGAACCGCCCGCCCGACAATAGCGAGGAAGTCTCCGTCAGGCCGGGACTGCACTCTCCCAAGGCGGGCGGGCACCAGGTGGTGTGGTTCGATCCGTCGGTTCTCGGCCTCCGCGGGGCGCGGACGGATGGCGTCGAAAATGAACAGGTTCTCAACGGCACGCCGGAGCAGGCGGCCGAAGGCTTGCGCCTCTATCAGCAATGGCGCGACCGCCGCGCCGCCCGCATCGTGCAAGGCAGCGTGCCGGGTTTCCGCACCAGCAAGGCCGAGACGCTGGGACGCGCCGAGGGCACCCCGATTGCGGTGGAGACCATCACGCTCGCGGTAGCCCCCGGCCGTCCTGGCGGCAGGAAGTTCGGGCGCCTGGTGCACGATATTTTGCAGCACGCCGGTCCCGCCGAGGATCTGGAATCGCTCGCCGTCATCTGGAGCCGCCGCCATGGCACCGGCGAATTCGAGCGCGTTGCCGCCGTGGAGGTGGCGCGCGCGGCCATGGCGCACCCCACGCTGGCTGTCCCGGACGGTGCCCGCCGCTACCGCGAACTCCCCGTCATGGTGCGCCTGGAAGACGGCACCCTGGTGGACGGGCGCATCGATTTCGCCTGGTCGGACGGTAAGTCCTGGACCGTCGTCGATTACAAGACCGATCGCCGCGAGAAGCGCAACGTCGCCCAAGTGCAGCTCTATGCCCTGGCGCTACAGCGTGCCACCGGACTCCCCGTACGCGGGATTGTACTCGAAGTGTAAATTCCAACCAGTGTCCCGTGGATGCTCAGCTCACATCGCCGGCCGAGTCGAGGCGCTACCGGCGTGGCACGCATGACTCTCGCGATTCCTGGTCTTCGTCCTGACCGTGGCCGCGACCCTGGCGCTGTACCGCTTGGTGCTGTCCGTCAACAATACGACGGTGGCGCTCCGCGGATAAGCTAGGGCAAAGCCGACTGTCGCTTCGGCGCGGGGGACCCTCATTTAGGGTCGGATTCCTTTGAGTCCCCCTTGCCGTAGTATTTGCCACGGAACCAGATCGCTTCCGTCTGGTCGAAGGCGTCGAAGAACGCGGGAGAGAATCCCCAGTCGACTCTGTGTGCGCTGACGCGGTACCCATTTGCGTTCACTTGCACTGTTCCACTGAATCTTCCGTTGGCATCAGTCCAGGTGTGTGCGGTTTCGATGTTCGATAGTTTGTCGACGAACTTGATGCAGACACCCTCAATGTCGCGTCCCTCGTAAGTATGGGCGCTGCATGAGAGCGAATAGGTGAGTACTTCAAGCTTTGGTTTGCCTCCAAAAAGATCGGGGCGGTTCGGGTAAAGGGGAGGAATTCGGAGAGCCATGCGGTCCATTGTACGCGAAATCAACTGGAAACAGGACTATCAAGTCCGATTATCGAATATTGGGTTTCTGGCGCCTCGCGATTCCGGCGGACACGTCCTCACCGGACCCTGGGTAGGCTACCACTTCGCCGGATGGGTATATGCTTTTCTCTTCGGAACCCCTCGTTGCGCGTGGGGGACAAGCCGGGAGCTTATCCATCCGGGGCGCTATGGCTGAGATTGCTCGATCTCGACGTGGGCCTGGCGCGCCCGCTCCAGTGCCGCCTGGATGTGCGGCAGAATGTTCTGCGGGCCGATGTGCTGGGCGAAATCCCCGCGCATCAGCATGTTCCGCGGCTGCCGGCGGGCCCCGCACACCAGCACGGCGCGCCCGGTTTTGCGCAACCGCGCGGCCAGCAATTCCATGGCGTGAAGGCCCGTGGCATCGATCGCCGTCATGTTTCGCACGCGCAGAATCACCACCTGCCCGAACTCGCTCAGGTCCTCGGTGGCCTCGGCCAACTTCTCCGTAGTCCCGAAAAGAAATGGCCCGTGGATTCTCAGGATGGTGACGTAATCCGGAATATCCTTATCTTGCAGCACGTGAGGACGGCCCTCGGCGATGTACTCGGGCGTCACCCGCGCCACCGTGGTTGTCTGGGTAACCCGGTAGATGTAGAGCAGCGCCGCCAGGGTCATGCCCACCTCCACGGCTACGGTCAGATCGGCCACCACGGTGAGCGCGAAGGTGGCCACCCAGACCGCCTGGACCGCGCGGTTCAAGCGCAAAATGGCGCCCACCTGCCGCCACTCGCCCATATTGTAGGCCACCACGAACAGCACGGCGGCCAGCGTGGCCAGGGGGATGAACTTGGCTAGCGGCGCCGCCACCAGCAGCACGACCAGCAGAGTCAGCGCGTGAATCATCCCGGCCACCGGTGTCTTGGCGCCGCTGCGGATACTGGTCGCCGTGCGGGCGATGGCCCCCGTCACCGGGATGCCGCCCACCATGGGAGACACCAGGTTGGCGACGCCCTGCGCCATCAGTTCCACGTTGGAATTGTGTTTGTCGCCGCTCATGCCGTCGGCCACCACGGCGGAGAGCAGGCTCTCCACCGCCGCCAGCAGCGCCACGGTTATCGCCGAGGGCAGTAGCGGCAGAATCAGGTCGGCGCGAAACTGCGGTAGATGAAACGCCGGCAATCCCGTCGGAATCCCGCCGAACTTGCTGCCGATGGTCTCCACGGGAAGTTTGAAAACCACCGCCAGTGCCGTCCCTGCCAGCAGCGCGACAATCGAACCCGGCACGCGCCTGGTGACCAGCGGCCATAACAGAATGATGGCCAGGGATACGCCGCCCACCAACGCCGTCATCGGATCGACGGTGTTCCAGTGGCTGGCCAGTTTCTGCATGCGCGGCAGAAACTCGCTCGGCACGGCGCCCGTTTGCATCCCCAGGAAGTCGCGGATCTGGGTGGAGGCGATCAATACCGCGATCCCGTTGGTGAACCCGATGGTCACGGCGCGAGGGATGAAGCGTACCGCCGTGCCCAACCCGGTGGCGCCCATGGCCACCAACAGGACTCCCGACATCGCCGTGACCATCAGCAGGCCCGAAAGCCCGAACTTCGCAATGATGCCCGCGATGATCACCACAAACGCGCCCGTCGGCCCGCCGATTTGGACGCGCGATCCGCCCAGCGCCGAAATCAGAAACCCGCCGACCACCGCCGTGTAGATGCCGGCCTGTGGCGTGACCCCCGACGCAATCCCGAACGCCATGGCCAGCGGCAGCGCCACCAGGCCCACCGTCAGCCCCGCGATCAGGTCTTTGAAGAAGATGCGCCACGTGTAGTAGCGCATACACAGCACCAGTTTGGGCAGCCAGAAATCCAGCGGAGTCTTCGGCAGCGCGATCATCGTGCGGCCCCTTGCTCTTTTTCGATCTCTTCCAGAGCCGCCATGGTCTCCGTCAACTGCGCCTGGAAATAGCGCCGCATGATGTCCAGCACCTCGACGAGCAGCGGACTGCGCAAGGAGTAGAAGACCTGATTCCCTTCCTTGCGGTTGACCACGATTTGTTTGGCCCGCAGCACCGAGAAATGCTGCGAAGCGTTCGCCTGTTCAAGCCCCAATCGCTCGATCAGTTTCCCCGCCGGAAGCTCCCCGTCCCGCAGCATCTCCACGATGGCGATCCGCGTGGGGTGCGCAAGTGCTTGAAATATATCGGCCTTAAAGCGCTGTAACGAATCTGGCATAATTCCATTATATTCGACTATTCGAATATAATGGAATTATTGTCCGACAGGCGTGATCATGCGTTGGGATCTTTCGCTTTGGGCATTACCAAGCCGACCCGTACCGGCTTGGCGCCCGGCGGCACCTTCATCACTTTGGCCACCAGTTGGAGCGCGTCCACCGGCGAAATCACGCGCGTCAGGTTACGCTCCGCGTCGTGCCCGCTCAACATCGCAAGCCTCGGGGAGGGCAGAAAAATCTCCATCACGCGCAGTTTCTCGACGGCGTTGGCGAACCACACCACCAGCTCTTCATCGTCCTTGAGAGCCTTCTGCAAGCCGTGAATCTGGGCGAAGATCATGGCGCCGACATTGTCCGCCTGGGCCGGCGCCGCCGCGGGCGCGGGCGGGTCCTTGGTGGCCGAAAGGAACGCCTCCTTGGCAAGCTGCTTGGTGAGATCGACGAACGCCATTTGCTGTGATGCTAACACGGTCCGCGCTGCTGCATCACAAGCGCACCAATGTTACAGTGGGGCGCAGATTGATTGCACAACCGAAGCAATTCGCGCCCGGCATCCAAGGATTGCGATGGTGGATCGCCGGCCTGATCTTCCTCGCCACGCTGATCAACTTCATCAACCGGCTCACCATCTCGGTGCTGGCGCCGGTGATCACGGAGCAATTGAAGCTGAGCAATCTGGAGTTTGCCAGCATCACGAATTCCTTTCTGATCGCCTACACCGCCAGCCAGGCGCTCTCCGGAAAGCTCTATGACCGCGTGGGCAATCGCCGCGG
>JAPKZC010000330.1:0-6599 GCA_026394025.1 Candidatus Solibacter sp. | reverse complement strand
TCGTGGTCTGGTCCCTGGCCAGCATGCTGCACGCCTTCGCCACCGGGTTGTTCAGCCTGAACTGCTTCCGCTTCCTGCTGGGCTTGGGCGAAGCCGGCAACTGGCCGGGCGCCGCCAAGGTGATCGCCGAGTGGTTCCCGATACGCCAGCGCGCCCTCGGCATGGCCATCTTCAACAGCGGCACATCCATCGGATCGGTGGTGGCCCCACCGCTGATTATCGCCCTGCAACTTCGCTTCGGCTGGCAGACCACATTCCTCGCGGTTGGCGGGCTCGGCTTTCTGTGGCTTCTGCTGTGGCTTACGTTTTATTACCCGCCCGGCCAACACCCCCGTATCACGCCCGAAGAACTGGCCTTCATCCGCCAGGACCGCACGCCGGCCGATGCCCCGCTCTCCTGGCGCGAGTTGTTGCGCTATCGCCAGACCTGGGCCATCGTGGTCTCCCGCTTCTGCTGCGACCCGGTCTGGTGGCTCTACATTACGTGGCTGCCGCTCTACCTCTACAAGGTCCACGGAGATGCCGGCAGCCTCTTCGGCGGCTGGATGTCCGGCCACCTCATCTCGCGCGGCTGGACCGCCAACCGCGCGCGCAAGTCGGTCATCGTTTTCGGCACGTTGTGCATGTGCACCGGCCTGCTGGCCGCTGTGGCGCACACCGCCGCCGCGGCGCTAGCCGCCATCGCGGTGGTGCTCTTCGGCTTCCAGACGTGGATCAACAACGTGCAGACTTTGCCGAGCGATTACTTCCCGGAAAGCGCCGTCGGTTCCGTCGCCGGGCTGGGCGGAATGGGCGCGGGCATCGGCGCCATCCTGTTCACCCAGACCACCGGCTTCGTGGTGGATCACTTCTCCTACACGCCGATGCTGATCGCTGCCGGTCTGCTGCCGCTGGTCGGTACAGGACTTCTCTTTGCCCTAGGCGGGCAGATCAAACGCGTGGCATAGGTTGCGCTTCGAGTTGTACTTCGGCTGGCTGAATCACATTGATGCCTGGGAACGCTTGAACCCCGTTCGGTACCGCGTGCTGTGTCACCAGAGCTTTCCACTTCGAGTAAATCGCCGGTGTCTCGGGCGGGAATGTCTTCCGCTGCCAACGCACCTCTAGATCGCCCGAACCGGATGCCTCAGAGTCGTAGAAATGACGCCGCGGGTGCGAAGTCGCCTTCGGGGAAACCCACGCAGCAAGGCGGCCCACCCCCAGCCCACCCCCAGCATTCACTTCGCGCCCCGCATCCGCACAGCGCGTTATACTGCATACTCTCCGAGGAATCTCAATGAAACGTACAGCCGCGCTTCTGTTGGGCGCTCTCTCCGGCGCCCTCTGCTTCGCTTTCGCCCCCACCTACGACGCCAGACTCTTCGCCGAAATGCGCTGGCGCGGGATCGGACCGATGCGCGCCGGACGCACCAAGTCCGCCCAGGGAGTCGCCGGGCAGCCCAACGTCTTTTACATTGGCGTGTGCAACGGCGGCGTCTGGAAGACCACGGACTACGGGCGCACCTGGAACCCCATCTTCGACGAGCAGCCCACCGGCTCCATCGGTTCGCTCGCGGTGGCGCCATCCAATCCCAATGTCATTTACGTGGGCAGCGGCGAAGGTCTCCAGCGCCCCGACCTGTCCACCGGCGACGGCGTGTACAAATCCACCGACGCCGGCAAGACTTGGACCCATCTCGGGTTGCGCGACGGGCAACAGATCCCGCAGATCGCGGTGGATCCCCGCAACGCCGACAAGCTCTTCGTCGCCGTCCTCGGCCACCCCTATGGACCCAATGCGGAGCGCGGCCTGTATCGGTCTACCGACGGTGGCCTCTCTTTCCAGAAGGTCCTCGGCAAGGACGAAAATACCGGCGCCAGCGAGGTCCAGATCGATCCCACCCACCCCGACACGGTCTACGCCGCGCTCTGGGAAGCCCGCCAGGGACCCTGGGAAAACAGCGCGTGGACCGATGCCGGCGGCGGCATGTTCAAATCCACCGACGGCGGCACCACTTGGCGCGCCCTCACCAACGGCATCCCCTCCGGCGCGGATGGCTTCACGCAGGCCAACATCGCCATTTCCCCGAGCAACACCAGCCGCCTCTACGCCTCCATCGCCACCTCCAACGGAACCGGCATCTACCGCTCCGATGACGCGGGCGAACATTGGGCGCGCGCCACCACCGACGCGCGCCCGGCCGGACGCATCGGCGGCGGCGATCTCTCGGTCCCCACCGTCGATCCGAAGAACCCGGACACGGTCTACGTCGCAAGCACCGTCACCTGGAAATCCACCGACGGCGCCAAGACCTGGACCGGCTTCCGCGGCGCACCCGGCGGCGACGATTACCAGCGCATCTGGATCAACCCGAACAACCCGGACATCATCCTGAACGTCAGCGATCAGGGCGCCATCATCACCGTCAACGGCGGTACGACTTGGAGTTCGTGGTACAACCAGTCCACGGCCCAGATGTACCACGTCAACGCCGACAACGATTTTCCCTATCGGGTGTGCAGCGGCCAGCAGGAGAGCGGCTCCGCCTGCATCGCGAGCCGTGGCAATTACGGCCAGCTTACGTTCCGAGAGTGGACGCCGGTGGGCGTCGAAGAGTATGGCTACGCCGTGCCCGATCCGCTGGACCCCAACATTATCTTTGGCGGCAAGGTGACGCGCTTCGACCGGCGCACGGGCCAGGTGGAGAATGTCGCCCCCAAGCCCATCCGCGGACCCAATTACCGCACCTTACGCACCGCTCCGGTGGTTTTCTCCCAAGCCGATCCGCACGTCATGTTCTTCGCCGCCAACACCCTGTTCCGCACCGCCGATGGCGGCCGCAGTTGGAAGGAAATCTCGCCCGACCTCACCCGCAAGACCTGGGAGATTCCCAGCCCAACCAGAAGGGCGTGATTTACACCATCGCGCCGGCGCCCACCGACATCAACCGCATCTGGGCCGGGACCGACGATGGCCAGATCCATGTCACGGCCGATGGCGGTCTCCACTGGAAAGACGTCACCCCGCCGGGCGTTGGACCGTGGATGAAAGTCTCCATCCTCGACGCCGGCCACTTCGATGGCCTCACCGCCTACGCGGCCGTCAACACGCTCCGCCTCGACGACCTGCGGCCGCACATTTTCCGCACCCACGATGGAGGCAAGACGTGGGTCGAAACGGTCAACGGCATACCCGATGGCGCGCCCGTCGATGTGGTCCGCGAAGATCCCAAAACCAAGGGCCTGCTGTTCGCCGGCACCGAGCGCGAAACTTACGTCAGCTTCGACGATGGCGACCACTGGCAATCCCTGCGCCTGAACATGCCCGCCAGTTCCATCCGCGATCTGATCGTTAAGGACGACGACTTGATCGTCGCTACCCACGGACGCGGCTTCTGGATTCTCGACAACATCACACCACTGCGCCAGATCAATGAAAAGGTGGCCGCCAGCAGTGCCTTCCTCTTCAAGCCCCAGACCGCCATCCGGGTGCGCTGGAACATGAACTCCGATACACCACTGCCGCCCGACGAGCCGGCGTCGCCCAATCCTCCCGATGGCGCCATGCTCGATTACTACCTGGGCCCCGCCACCAGCGGCCCCGTCAGTCTGGAAATCCTGGACGGCGCGGGCGCCTTGGTGCGCCGCTATGCGAGCACCGACCCCGAGGAGCCCATCGACGCTAACCTCGCCATTCCCACCTATTGGGTGCGCTCGCCGCATAGCCTGCCAGCCACCCCCGGCATGCACCGCTACCTGTGGGATATGCACCATACGCCGCTCGCGGTGGCCGGCGGACGTGGCGGCGGCACCAACTATTCCTCCGCCGCCGTGGTCCATAACACCCCGCCCAGCATCACGTCCATTTGGGCCGCCACTGGCCGCTACACGGTCAAACTCACGGCCAACGGCCAGAGCTATACCCAGCCCCTCACCCTCAAGCTGGACCCGCGCGTGAAGACACCGGCGCTTACTCTACAGCAGCAGTCCACCGTCTCCCGGCAGTTGTATGACGAGACGCTGGCCGTGCAGAAAGCGCTGGCCGAAGTGCGCGCCCTCCGCGCCCAGATTCGCGACGTCAAGGCGGAAGGCGCGGCGGGCCAGGCGCTGGCCGAATTCGACAAGCAAGCCGCCGCCATTGAAGGGGGCGGAGGGGGCGGAGGGGGCGGACGTGGCGGACGCGGCGGCGGTGGTGGCGGTCGCGGCGCGGTTGAGGCCGGTCCGGAAACCTTGAGCAGTGCCACCGGATCGCTGACCACTTTAATGCGCCAGTTGGAAGCCGCCGAAGTGGCTCCGACTACCCAGCTATCCGCCGCAATCGCGGAGCGCCGGGCGCAGGTCGCCAAACTCATGGCGAAATGGAGCGCGCTCAAAACTACCGGCCTGGCCCCGGTCAATGTCCAACTGAAGCAGGCGAACTTGAGCCAGCTATCGGTAAAGTAGATGGGGCGGTAACCAGGTTCGGCCATGTCCGAGTTGCGCTCGGATGGAGAAGGCGGAGCCTTATCCCACCTGGCATCCTCGCGCTACAATCCACTCATATGGTCACCGGCATCGAACACGTCGCAATCGCGTCCCCCGATCCTCTTCGGCTCGCCCTCTGGTATGTAGAGCATCTGGATTTCGTCATCAATTACCAGTCGGCCCAGAGCAAGACCGTCTTCATCAAAACCGCCGACGGATCCATGATCGAAATCATCGAATCCGCGCCCGACACCGTGCCTGCTGCCGGGATGAATCCGGCCGGCCTGCGGCACGTCGCCCTCACGGTTGCCGATTTCCCCGGAGTGTACGCCCGTCTAAAGGAAAAAGGCGTGCACTTCCTGACCGATGCGCAGACCACCAAGGGGAACTCGCTGGCCTTCTTCACGGATCCGGACGGCAACATCCTGCACCTGTTGCACCGCGAAACCCCGTTGCGGTAGACCGCATAGCGCCGCGATTTCGCCACAAACTGAATGCAAAAGTGTGGCAGTTGAGCCACACTGCAACCTTAACAAGTCCTTCCGCATCAGATACTTGTAGTTGCGTTCCCAGCTTGCTGTAATAGGGATTCCAGATGCGGGAGTCACACTTTGCGATTTGAGACCACAGTACAACGCCCGGTAGAGGTCTCCGGAGTAGGCCTTCACTCCGGGGTGTCCGTGAAGATTCGCATTCTGCCGGCGCCAGTCTCGACCGGCGTGGTCTTCCTCCGTACCGATCTGGACCGCTTCCCGATCCCCGCCAGTTGGCGGCATGTGGCACGCGTCAGCTATGCCACCAGCCTGATGCGCCAGGGCGTCCTCATCTCCACCACCGAGCACCTGCTGAGTGTGCTGTACTCCATGGGCATCGACAACGTCTACGTGGAGATCGACAATCTCGAAGTGCCGATTCTGGACGGCAGCGGCCTCCCCTTTGTGCGCTTGATCGAGCAGGCCGGGATTCGCCAGTTTCGCCGCAAGCGACGGTATCTGCGCATCCGCCGTCCTATTTCGGTGGAGGACAAGGGCAAGCGCATCAGTATAATTCCCGACGAAGTCTTCCGCTTGACATGTGACACGAACTATCCCGCGCCGGTAGGCCGCCAGTCTCTCGAACTGGAAGTCACCCCGGAGCGATATGCCTCCGAATTGGCCTTTGCGCGCACCTTCGGCTGGCAGAACGATCTCGACCAGATGCGCAACATGGGCCTGATCCGCGGCGCCAGCCTGGAAAACGCGGTCTGCTTCAATAGCGATGGCCCGATGAATCCCGGCGGTCTGCGCGCCCCCGACGAGTGCTGCCGCCACAAGGCGCTGGATCTGATCGGCGACCTGGCGCTGTTGGGCCGCCCCCTCCTCGGGCATGTCATCGCGGAGCGCGCCGGACATGCCATGCACGCCGCGCTGGTGGCCCGCATCATGAGCGACCCTTCGCTCTACGAGATCATTACCTTCGATCAACTGGCGTCGCGCGTCACGCAAGCGTTGGTCTCGTAACACCCCGCCCGGCCCAGGTTGTACTAAGCTAAAACCATGCGCTGGGTTACTTTCACACTTGGATTTGCAATGGCGTGCGCCCCGCTTCTGGCGGCGGACGACAAGACAAAAACAGGGGAGCGGTTGGATGATTCCGCCAGCCTCTTCTCCGAAATCATGGGAACGCCCGACCGGTCGATTCCGCAGGAACTACTGGAAAAGGCGAAATGCATCGTTCTGGTGCCCGGCCTCAAGAAAGCAGCCTTCGGGTTGGGCGGTAAGTACGGCCGCGGGTTCGCGCTTTGCCGCGCGGCCGATGGCACGGGATGGGGACCGCCCGCCGCCATCCGCATCGAAGGCGGCAGCGTCGGGTTTCAGATCGGCGTCTCGTCGACCGACGTGGTAATGCTGGTGATAAATGAGCGCGGCATGCAGAAACTGAGTTCCAGCAAGTTCACGATTGGCGCCGATGCCAACGCGGCGGCCGGTCCGGTGGGGCGCAACGTATCCGCCCAGACTGACGCGTTCCTGCACGCGGAGATACTCTCCTGGTCGCGCTCCAAGGGCTTGTTCGCCGGGGTGTCGCTGGATGGCGCCACGTTGCGCAACGACCTGGACGAAAATCAGGCTCTCTACGGCCAACGCTGGACCAGCAAACAGATTCTGGGGAGCGGAGCA
>JAPKZC010000182.1:6063-14379 GCA_026394025.1 Candidatus Solibacter sp. | reverse complement strand
TGTGTCACGAGGGCGCGGACGGACCCAAGCGCGGCGCCTTACTGTTCCTGGTTACCGTGTGTGTGATCTGCCTGGCGGCGGTCGGCGGTGCCGTTCACGCCGCGGAGGCGGAGCAATCTGTCGCGCCAGCCGCTGCGAGCGGACCGGAGTTTACCAAAGGGGAGGATGGCTGGTGGCTCCTCTCCAGGGGCGGCAGTGGCGGCGTCAACGGTCCCGGCGGTCGACTCCACCGGGCCGCGGTCCGCGACTTCTGGCCGGCCGGCGCCGTCGCTTCGCCGCAAGGGTTCTTGGCCACCCCGGACGGAACCGCAGTGCGGGTATTGGCTTCNNGCGGGTATTGGCTTCCGGCTATCTGACACCACTCTTCGAATCCTCCGAAACGGCATTTCCCGGTGGCGTCGTCGATGTCATGAAGCCCTATCGGGCTTACTACGTGGTTCGTAAACAGGCTGCGGCGCTGCTGGTGTCCGAACCTCCGTTCTCCCCACGGTCTCCCTTCTTTTGGGTCCGCCAAGCCGACTGCTATGTCTGGGCCACGGGAAAGGCGGCCGAGGTGAGGGGTGCCATATCCGTGTACGCCAGCGAGGAGCAGGCGCGCACAATGAGCCAGCCGCTGACCCCACCGGGAAAATACACGGATTTCGGCCGGCCGGCGGCAGTCGGCAGTGCGAGCGGACCGCCGTCGATGAACCGGTTACCCGTTCTGCTGCAGGTGGGGGGCGTCGCCGCTTTGTTGTGCCCCGCGTACGGGGGCGAATTGTGCTGGGCGAATCTGTCCGGGGCCGGCGGTTCACTAGTAGTGTTGAACACGCAGTGAAGCAAACACAGGCAGGGATCCCGGCAAGGCCGGGGTCGATACGGAGGATAGAATGGGCCGTCCGGTAGGAGTCGACTTGGGAACCACCCGCTCAGCGGTGGCTTGTGTGGACGAGAACGGCCGCCCGCGCATCCTGGCCGATCAGTCCGGTATTTCGCTGGTTCCCAGTGTGGTGCTGTTCGAGGACAGCGGCGTGCTGGTGGGGGAGATCGCCCGCGATACCGCCATCGCCATGCCCGAGCAGGTCGTGGAATGTGTCAAACGCCGCATTGGGGATCCGTCCTGGCGCTTCACCGTGGGTAACCGCAAATTTACTGCGATCGAGATTTCGGCATTCATCCTCAAGGAGATGAAGCGCATCGCGGAGGTGGCCTTGGGCGGCCCCGTACAGGAAGCGGTGATCACGGTGCCCGCCGTACTACAGCTTCGAGGAAGAGACCGCGACGCCGCTCTTCCTGGTGTACGATCTCGGAGGAGGAACCTTCGACATCACCATCATGAAGCGGCTGGCGGCCAACTCGCTGGAGACCGTATGCACGCGCGGCAACCACTTTCTGGGCGGCAAGAACTGGGACGACCGCCTGGTAGACCACGTCGCAGGACTGTTCGCCGCGGAGCACAACCTGGATCCGCGTCTCGATACTGCCGCGCTCTACGATCTCAACCTGCGGTGCGAACGGGCTAAAATCGCCCTGACCGATAAGGTAAGAACGCAGATCGTGTGCCAGCACGCGGGCAAGACGCTTTCGACGGAAAGCACGCGGGAATCGTTCGACAAGCTTACGGTGGTGGATCTGCTGCGGCTCACCGAAGACGAGGTGGACCGCGCCCTGGCGGAAGTGAACCTGGATCCCTCTAAGGTCGGCGTCGCGCTCCTGGTGGGGGGCTCGTCGAAGATGCCGATGGTGCATACCATGATGGGGCGCAAGGCTTCGGCGCTCCGCATGAGCAAGGATCCGGACCACTGCGTAGCGCTCGGTGCCGCCCTTGAGGCGGCCCGTCAATCCGTCGGGGACGGTCTATACAAGCCGGCCTTCCGGCGCTTCCTGGCCAACACGACGATTACCGATCGTACTCCGCACGGGCTTGGTCTGATCGCGGCGGAAGGCGGGGCGCTGGTCAACGCGATCATCATTCCGAAGAACACCGAAATTCCCTGCGAAATGAGTCGCGACGACATCACCACCAACCTCGACGGGCAGACAACTCTGTCGGTCCACCTCGTGCAGGGCGAAGACTCCGACGCGCTTGCTTGCGTGCCCGTGGCGACGTATGAGTTCGCCGGCATCGCCAAACGCAAAGCCGGCGAGTCGGTGGTGCGCATCACCTATCGCTACAACGAGGCTCGTCGACCTGATGGACCTTCGGCGCGAAATGGAGCGGACCACGATCAAGATGGTCCGGCCGCGCCAGGTGGCGCTGCTCATCGACTCATCGGGAAGCATGGTTTCGCGCATGGATCAGGCCAAGGATGCCTGCTTCAAGTTCATCGAAGACACGAATTTCGAGTTCGTGGAGATCGGGCTGATTCAGTTCGGCATGGGGAGCGGCGCTTCCGTGCTTCACGGCCTCTCGCGGGACGCAAAGTCGCTGCGCAATAAGGTCGATTCCCTGGTCGCCACCGGTGGCACCCCGATGCACGAAGCGCTAAGTCTGGGAGTTGCGATGCTCGGCGGAAAGGACAAGAACATCGAAAAGTTCATCGTGCTTTTCACGGATGGTTACCCGGACGACCGGGCCAGGACTACAAACTCCAGCACCGGGGCCAAGCGCCTAGGGATTCAAGTGATGTGCATTGGCGTCGGCACTGCCGATCAGGAACTGCTGGATGAGATGGCGACCACGCCCGGGCATGTCGAGTTCTCGAAGTCCAGCGAAGAGTTGGTAACTTCTTTTGGCAATATTGCCCGCCTCATATCCGGGCGGCGCGTTTAGAATCAAGGAGGTAGCGATTGGAACAGAACCCAGCGAACGGCGGCATTGCCGATGCCGTCGTTCCGAATCCGCGGGCCGGCGATGCCGTGGCCGCGCTGGACGAAGTACCTCCGCCGGTTCCGTCAGCGGAGCAGGCGGACACCGCAGAGTCGGCATCGGGCACGGAACCCGACGCCGTTGGGGCTGTGTCCGGGCAAGCCGGGCCATCCACGCCGCCACCCGCGATACCGTCTAATGCGATGGGCGAAAACGCCGATAGCTCCGTTATGACGCTGCTACAAGCTCAGAACGAAACGGTGATCGAACATCTGGACCGGCTTGAGGCGCAACTCACCGATCACTTACGCGCCAATGCCTCCAACTCCCGCGCCGCCTTCGACCATCTCTATGACGAGATGCAGGCTTACAAACGGAACTTCCTCCTGGAAGCTCAACGCCCACTACTGCAGGATCTGATGATGCTGTACGACAGTATTGACAAGCTACACCGCAACTACAAGCAGGCCGCATCCATGGATCTTGCGGCACTCTCTCAGAACCTCGAAGGCTTGCAGGTGGAGGCCGAGGAAATCCTGTTGCGGGTCGGCATCGAGCGCATGACTGCCACGTCGGACAAGTTGGACGTCAATCTCCAACGCGCCGTCAAAACGGTCGCCACCGAGAATCCTGAGGAGAACCTCTGGGTGGTCGAGCAGGTAAGATGTGGGTTCTTGAGCGGAGGACAGCCAATTCGAAAGGAACAGGTTGTCGTCAAGAAGTACGTCGCACGTGCGCCAGGCGGCAGCCCGTCAAATCCAGGGGAGCTCACCGGTTCCTGAGTCCCGGCAAGGACTTGCGATTATTCCTTCAATCGACCGAATTGTATTGCGTAATGAGGAGACATAATTATGCCAATTATCGGTATCGACCTGGGCACGACGTTCTCCGTAGTCGCCTTTGTCGATGAGCATGGCCATCCGGACACACTGTTGAATACGGAGGGGCAGCCGTTGACGGCGTCGGCCCTATGGATCGACGAAGACGGTAGCCTGATCGTCGGCCAACTGGCGCTGGACAGCGCTATTGCCTATCCCGACGACGTCATCACCATGGCCAAACGAAGCATGGGCCACGACGTCAAGCTCAAGGCGCGCGACAAGGAATTCACGCCGCAGGAGGTATCCGCCATCATCTTGAAGAAACTCAAACAGGATGCGGAGCGCCACTTCGGAGTGCCCGTGGACGACGCCGTGATTACCTGCCCGGCGTTTTTCGGGGCCGCCGAAACCCAAGCCACGGAAGAAGTCGGGAAGATGGCCGGCTTCAACGTCCGTCGCATTTTCCCGGAACCGGCGGCGGCGGCGCTGGCCTTCGGTTACGACAATCCCGGCCAGGAACAGACGCTCCTTGTGTACGACTTGGGAGGCGGCACGTTTGACATCACGCTCTTCAAAATCGGCGCGCCGCCGCCCGGGTCGACCACGCCGAGAATCGAGATGATCTCAACGGACGGCGATCGTCAACTGGGTGGGGCGGATTGGAACTCGCGGGTGGTCGACTGGGTGGCGGCGGCGTTCGTCGCGCAACAGGGCAATACCGTCCTGCTGAACGCGCTCAAGGAAGGCGCTCGACACCATCGGGACTCTGCCGCCCACTGCCGAGGCGGTCGGCGACGAGCTGGTCTCTCTCGGCTTCGACAAGGATCGCGTGAAGGCGGCGCTGCAGGGTGTCGCGTTTGATCCGCGGGACGTTTCCACCACGCGCCAGGAGCTCTATTCGCGTGTGGAGCGCGCCAAAATTGCCTTGGCTCGCGTGGCCAAGACGGTCGTGGTGTGCCAGCACGAAGGCTTCTCGCTTAAGGTGGATTTGACGCGCGAGAAGTTTGCGGAGTTGACCTCCGATTTGCTGAACCGCACCGAGCAGGCCATCGACCGTCTCCTCGATGCCAAGGGCTACACCGCCGGCCAAATCGACCAGGTGTTGTGCGCCGGCGGGTCGACGCGTATGTCCATGGTCCGGGACATGCTCCAGCGCAAATTCCCGGGCAGGGTCAACACCCAGATCGAACCGGACCTCTGCGTGGCACAGGGCGCCGCACGCATGGCCAAGCTCATCGAAACCGGCAACGCGAAGCAGGGCACGATCAGCCTGAGTCCCCACGCTTACGGCGTCCTCGCGATTGGCGAGGATGGCAAGCAACATGTGTATCCGGTCATCTTGAAGGACCAGAAGCTGCCGTGCGCGTCGGCCAGGCCGGAGGAGCAGTCGCGTCCCGACTATCAGTACGGGCAATTTTACACCGCCAGCGATGGGCAGGCCAGAGTCCCGTTGGAGGTGTACGAGTTTGACGGCCTCTCCCACCAGGAACTCCAGGAGAAGGAATCCTGCCGGAAGATCGGCAGTGTCTTCATCGAAAACCTTCCGGCCAATCGCCCGCGCGGACAGCAGGTATTTGCCACGTTCGAGTTGGACGAGAGCCTCCAACTTACGGTTTGGGCGCTCGACGTCTCGTCGGGGGCGACCAAGAGCGTTCAGTTGACTCTCGGCGACACAAGGCAGGACGAAATCCAGAAGAATGCGGTTCGCTCCGCGGCCATGTCGAGGCTGTTGCAGGACACTGAGGTCAAGAGTTAGCGCCCTGGTCGCGGGTGAATGGCCTGGGGAGGTGACGGCGGGATGCAGAACTCAATCCGGGATTACTTCCATCTAATGAGGGTGGGTACGTCGATTGCGGACCCGACCGTTCCGTTCGACAACGACTTCCATCTGCTGGGGCTCGATGAAACCGAGTCGGACCAGCAGATCGCGCAGAAAGCCAAGGCGTTGGCCGCTATCCGCTCCAACGAGGTCGAGAAGCGTGGGATGGCAAATGCCGGCAAGCGCCTGGATATTCTGCTCCGCGACAAGATCAACCAGGCCGGCGCGCGCTTTGATGGAAGTCCGGACAAAGTCAGGGAGCATCGCAACGAACTGCAGCGGGATCGCGACCGGCGCCTGATCGAATTTGCCAAAGACCTTTGCGACTCCGGCAAGTGGACGGCGCAGCAGGGTACGGACATGCTGGAGATCCTGGCTTACCGTATCGGAATCACGCCGGACCGCGTGGCGCGAGCGGTTTCGGACGCCATGCAGACTACCGGCCAGTGGTCGGCGGTGCCCGGCGGGAGCCGTCTTGCTCCTCCCCCTCCTCCCCCTACTCCTCCACTCAGAGTCTCCAACGAGAGCGTCTCCGTGGGAAGCCTGAAGGTTCCGCTATGGGGGCTGATACCGGCGATCGGCCTGGCGCTCGGCGTCATCAATGGATGGGCAGGCTTGGCATTCGGCCTCGCTTTCTTGTTGCTGGCTTTGGGCAGGGCCAATGCGGAGCGTAACCTCAATCCTCGCGCGCCCACGGGGAACCATCTGAAGTGGGGCTTGATTAACGCCGGTGTCGCCAGCGTGCCCCTGGTGGTGCTCCTGATCTTCCATCCGGGCGCCACGGCGTCCTCTAGCAAGTGGGCCGGCGACTGGGAGACCGACTGGGGGAAGATGACCTTCCGCGCCGGATCGAGCCAAGTGACTGCGCAATACGAAACTCGGGGCGGAAGCGGAAAGGCCGAACTGAAGCCCTCCGCCGCGCGCCAGCTTGACGGTTCCTGGTGTCTCGGAACCTGTACGCCTCCAAATGGAACGGGGCGCCTCCGGCTGGTCCTCGACGAGAACGAGCGGACTTTCAAGGGCTGGTTCACCTATGGACTGGATAGTCCGATCCAGGCCGGCGACGATGCCGAAAACCAGATCAGCGGCAGGCGGAAGGCAACGAAGTAACAATCCAGAAGTTTTGGGCGAAACGAAAGTTGGTGGGCTGTAGTTGAATCTCGAGAACCGCGCCACTCTTCGATCATCGGCTTGAAGCGGCGCTGGCGGCATCCACCGGTACCTCGCCATGGCGACCGGACGCGGCGGCGGGGGGCGTTACGGGGAACCGCGATGCGGGAGGTGGGGCGGGCGAGGGTGCTGTTCTCTTTGCCTGGGTTTGAGGTGTGCAGTAATACGGACCGCCCCGTATTTCACTGCCCCAAAACCGGTCGTCGAGACGAACGCCGCAAAGACTTCACGGAGAATCGCTGCGGAGCAGATCACCTCTTGGATGGAGTCACGCTGAGCCGATCACAGCCCGCAATGGCAATGCCTTCAAGAAGGTACGTCGCCCGAGGAGCACTTCCGGGGGTATCTCAACCGTTGTGACCGATTCACGTTGTATAATCGCCACGACGACGCAGTGAGAGCGGGGGTCTGCCGTGTCTCCGGGATTGACAAGAGAAAGTTCGATGAATCCTGCGGAATTGGAGCAGTTGCTGGGGGCTATCAGGAGCCCGGACCCGGTCGCCGTGGCGCGGGCATTCAACCGGCTGGTGGAGGTCATCTGGAAGACGGTTTGGGGCATCGTTCGCGCCACCGTCGCTGGGGATGCCGCGGACGATGTCCTTCAAGAGGTGATGATCAAGATCCTGATTTACAAGCCCCAATGGGACTCAGCCCGAGGGGTGGCGGCCTTTCGGAGCTATCTCCGCATGGTGGTGGCCTCCGTCAGGGCGGAGTATTTTCGCCGGCTTGCGGGGCCGCGGCCGAAACCCCAGAAAGAGGACTTCGAATGGCTCTTCGAGACCACACGCGGCGGCTGTCTGCCTCCAACCAAGGTTCTCGTCGGGGCGTTTCACGTGCTTCTCGACATCAGCATCGAGCAGATCGCGGCGGAACTCGCTGACATTTCGATGCGGGAATTGGCCGGCACGCTGCTAACGGGGTATCAGGGCACAGCGCGGTTCGACGAACTGGTCCGCGATCTGGCTGGCCCGCCCGGGCATCGTTCTCTCCGCGATTTTGTGCCGGCGGGCGCCTCCCCGGAAAGTGAGTTCGAACACTGGGTAGGGTTTGTACAGCGGTGTGCCGAAAACCGATGGCTGCCGGACCAGGCCGAGGTTGGCGATCCACACGAGATTCGCGATCCGCATGAATCGCTACCCATCCTGCCGGAGAAAGTGGTCTGCGAGACCTTTCGGGAGCTACTGCAGCTCACCGATTCTCCCCACAAGCTCATCGTTTTTGTGCTCAACAAACTCTTGGAGCAGAAGCCCAAGGAGATCCGTGCCAAGGCGACTTTGCCGCTGAAGATGCTCTATTGCGAGGCAAAGCAGGGCTGCAAGGATCTGCAGGTTCGTGCGATTACGGCCAACCAATGGGATGAGTACTTTAGACATCTGGGGGTGAAGATGGCCCAGGTCGGAGAGACGACTCTGACCCAGTATTCCGAAGATGTGGAGGTGGACGATTGGGTCCGGCACATCCACCTGCAATTCATGACTACCGTGCACGAGCAGGAGCACGATTTTCTCGTGTGCGTATTCGCGCAGGACGAAACACATCAATCCGTTGCCTACGGCTTCGGTGACCTGCTGAAAGTGCCGGTCGGCGGCATCTGGCAGAGATCCAACGATCCGCTGCGGAGACTGTCGGCGTCCCTGAAATCTGAGTACCGGGAGCGCTACGATTTGGCGCCCGCTCACGTCGACAGCTGTTTCCACGAGTTGGAAACGAGACTTGAC
>JAPKZC010000182.1:0-5976 GCA_026394025.1 Candidatus Solibacter sp. | reverse complement strand
CGTGGCGCGGAGAAATGCGTGTTTGGCGCGGGACGCCGCCAAAGTGGGGGATACTCGGTTTAATGACTATTACATCGGTAACGCACAAGCCGAGAAGTTAGCCGAGCTTCGGAACTGGCAGCGCGAAGTCCGGGTCCGGGTCCGCGAAAGCATCGAGGCCCCGGGCCGTGGCATGCTGTATGCGTGGGTATACGGCTGGTTGTTCGAGGATGGCACACCGGCCTGGCGGGGCGGGGCGGGGGCATGAAGCAGGAGACGGACGATGACCGAGCAACAGAAGATCCGGCACGCGAGCAGACAAGCACTGATCCAATACTCGCTCGGCGGGTTAACTGACGCGGAGATGGCGGAACTGGAAAACCACTTCGTCGAGTGCGACACCTGCGCGGCACGTTCGGTCGGCGTACACCGTTTGGCCGGAGTCTTCGATCACTTGCCGGAACGAGTAGCCCCCGCGGAGGCTCCGAATCCCGCCGGAGTTGCGGAGAGGATCTGGGCCGCGTTGGCCGGCACCAAAGAAGCACTAGGCGGGGTGTTGGGTCTCGTTGGCCTGGAGACTGATGGTACTGTCCTCAGCCTCACCGCCTCGGAGTACCGTAGCCTGGTGCCGCGTTCGTCCCCGTTTTTCCAACTTGCGGTAGCGGGAGACTCCGGCCTGAGGGTGCGAGGTGCCATCCGGACTCGCGGGTCCGCCGGAAAGCCTCGGCCCTCCTCGGGAGACGCACCGAGCGAAGTCAAGGCCGAGGCTGGCGGGGAAGCGGGCCAGCCGAAGTGGACTATCGTCGCAGTTGGCGGAGAAGGCAAAGTCATTGCCCTCCTGGAGCGATGGGCCGCTGCCAGGCCACTTCCCATTTGCATGATCATGGCCGCGAAGCCGGGAACGCCGTTCATGCCGCAAGTCGTGGAGTGGGTGGAGGAGGGGTCAGGACTGCGGGCGCAACGCGACGTGCCACGTGGCACCTACATAGTCGCGCTGGTGGGGCGCGAGCCGGGTGAAATGGGACCGCAGTAGTTCGCGGGCGGGGGGGGGGCTGACTGGGGGCCTGGGGCGCGTAAGCCGATCTCGTGCCCCGCTGGGCCCGCGGCCCCGTGCCCGCAGCCCTGGCGCTCACCCGCCGGGGGCCCGCGTTGCGCGCGCATCCAAAAAGACTTTTCCAGCAGGGCTTCGCCCTGACTCCCGACTGCTCGCCCCCGGAGGATAATAGCGTAAAGGGAAAAGAGTACAAGGTGAAGTTCAGGTCCTGGCGCAACGAAACCCGTAGAAGTTGAAGCGAATGCCCGGGTGGTAGTGGTCCCGAAAGGCACAGGCAGCGCTCGCATGGCGGACGCTCCACGAGCCGCCCCGCACCACACGGTTTTCCGAACCTCCCCGGTACAGACTTCCTGTCCATTCCCACACATTCCCTGCCATATCCTGGACTCCGCTCCCCGTCGCCCCTCCCGGGTACAGTCCCACCGGCGTCGGATGTCCAGGTCCTTGACCGCCGATGTTCGCCAGTCTCGGCCCCGGCGCTTCCCTCCCCCACGGGTATCTCTTCCCCGATTCCCCATCCCTCGCCGCGTACTCCCATTCCTCTTCCGTCAACAAACGGCCCCCCGCCCACCCGCCATCCGCCCTCGCTTCATACCCACCCACCCCCCCCCACCCCGCCCACTCGCTATACGCCATCGCTTCATACCAACTCACCCCCACCACGGGCCGGTTCGCATACCGCTCCTGCCGCCCCCAATCTTCCGGCCCCTCATACTCCCCGAATCCGCCCGCCCTCCACCACTCGGCCTTCCCGTACTCTTCCCCCTTCACGAACTTCCCGTATTCCCGCACCGTCACCGGATACCGGCCAATCTCAAATGGACCTACCGTCACCCTCCGCACCAGTTCAACCGCGGGTGCCTCCGCGTCATAGTTCGGGCTTCCAGGGTCCTCCTTCTGCGCCCCCATCCAATATTCGCCCCCCTTCAGCCGCACCCACTTCCCGCCCTCGTCCTCCAGCCTCGGGTCCCCGGCCTGCCCCAAAGCATCCGCCGCTGCCAAACGCGTCTCAAACGGAATCCCCGCCGCCTCTCTCGTCTCGAAAATCGCCAGCACCTTCTTCAGGTGCTCTTCGTACCGCGGATCCTCCAGACGATAGCCTGATGCCCGCAGATCCCGCAAGGCCATCCCGATCAAGCCCACGCTACGCGCCCGCTCCGCCAGCGTGGGGCGCCCCCGTAGCTTCGCCAGCCACCCGGCCAAGCCGCGCGGCTCCAAGCCATCCAGCACCTCGCGGAAGTACTCCTCGGCACTCGCGGTCCCGACCGCGTTGAGCAACGTCGCCGCCAGCAGCAGCACCACCTCGCGCCACTCCGTCCGATACAGGTTTTGGCCATCGAAGAGCCAACGCCCCCGGGCGTCCCGATCGTCGGCCAGTTCCAGCGCCGCCAGGAACTCCTGAAAGGTCAGGTGCCAGAAGCGCACGGTATTCTCCGCGGGGGTGCGGCCTTCGCGCCCGACGACGATGCCGCTGTCCGTTTCCTCGGTTACCAGGAAGCGCTCCGCCACTTCCACGGCCGCCTCCCCCGCTGAGCCGGGGAAGGACGGCGCCAGGATCTCCGCGGCCTCGCGGCGCGTCACCTCCACCTGCCGGCCGCGCGGGTCCGCCTGCATTCCCAAGGCTAGGCGCCGCATCATCTTCAGGCACTGCTTCGGGAGCAGCCGGCCCGGCATATCTTCGCGCGCCTGCGCCAGCCACTTCAATACCGAGTCATACAGCTCCCAGCGATCGTCCGGCAGCCGCCGGTCGTTCCAGTGGAGCGCAGCCAGCGCCGTGAGCATCACCGGGTTCACCGCCATCTCCCGGATGGCCGGCTTGGCTTCGATCTGGCCCAACAGATCCTGCCGGTGTGCGAGCGCCTGCGGAGTGCCCTTCCCGTGCACGCAGCCGCACCAGTTGTTCACGAAGGTTTCCACGGCCGCTTTCTCCAGCGGCCCGATGCGCACGCAGGCGAAATCCGCGATCACCACTTTGCCGACATACGCCGGAGGGCGGCTGCTGGTCACGATCCGGGCACCGGTGTACGCCTGTGCGGTGTGTTGCAGCAGGCTCGCCATGTTTCTGCGGGCAGCGTCGCCGGAGATTTCGTCCAGCCCGTCCACCAGCAGCAGGCAGCCTGTCCCGAACTGCCCGCGGGAGTACTGGGCATCCAGTTGTGCGTGTTCTTCCAGCACGAAACGGATCAGCCACTCCGGCGCGTCCGTTGACGGGGTGTGGGGCTCCGGTGAGTGCTTGCCGATGTAGGCAGCGAGGCGGTTGGCCTTGAGAAATACCGGCCATGGGCAGGGGACGCCGGGCACCAGGCCTGCCCACGCCGCCGGCTTCTCGCCCAGCAGCGCCTGGCAGGCAGCGTACGCAATGCGGTTCAGGAACGTGGTCTTGCCGCCTCCGGGGTCGCCCAACAGCACCAGGAGCCGGTGTTGCAGGGCCTCCTGAAGCGGCGCTTGGCGCTGCCCCGGCCCGCCGCCCTCCGCGCCGGCGCGCTCCTGGAGCGAAACCGTGGTAAGCGGCGTATACAGATCCTCGATGGGGAAGCGGTTGACTTTTTGGTCGACCACCCGCAACCCACGGATATCGATCCAGCCTTTCTCTTTCGACACCCAGTCCAGGTAGTCCCGCGGAACAGTGCAAATCCTGTCGAAAGGGATCTTCAGCCGGTCCGCGTGGGGTCCGCTTTCCGTGCAGTAGATGATCCCCGGGTTGCCTTTGGGATCGTAGCGGTGTTCGACCGCGACCACCTTTCCGGACACGAGATCCAGCAGCGCCGCGCCGCTTATGCCTTCCAGGTCTCGCGCATCGTCCCCGGCCGCAAAGCGCATCCACGTGCGCCTGGCGATAACGTTTGCGCCCGCGCCCCCACGATCGTGCAGATAGTGGGTGTAGAGCGGCTGTTGCGCGTCCATCCGGCCCGCGATGATCCGTTCGCCCATGCCCTCGTTCTCGAAAGGAAAGCCCAGGATGCAGCTGGGACGGTCCTGCCAAAAATCGACCCGCCGCCACCCGTCCCACTGTGGATCCAGCCCCCCCACGGCGACGTGCGGCACCTCGCACGGTGGCACCGCGTTCCACTTCAGCAGGGCGATATCGCCCTCCTTGTCCGATACGGAGCGCGCGACTAGGCACTCCAGGGAAATCTCTCGATCGTTGCACATGCCAGCGATAGTCCCGCCACCCGCCGCCACCACAGCGGCCGGGAGGTTGTGAAATGCGGTCAAGGCATAGCCATCGCGCGTGACGAAGAAGGCCGAGCCCCACTCCCAAATGCCTTTCGCATTCTTCTCGATCCGCACCTGGAACGAGGCGCGGCGCAGGAGTTCCGCCGCCTCCAACGGGGTCAGCATGTGCATTCCTCACTGGCCCAAAGGACCGTACGCTACCTCGCCGCGGCAAATAGACGCGCTGCCTGCCGACTGTCATCAGCCAGCATACAACCCCGCGCACCTGCCGCCTAATCTTTCATCCGCGACGCCGCCAAATACACATCGCACTCCGTCACCGCCGTCTGCTTCAGCAGCGCGGCACGCGCTGCGGCGGCGTCCAGCAGCGTGATGGCTTTATCCGGCAGCGGGCCGGCCAGCGTCAACGAACGCGCCACCGCCGCCTCGACCACCGGCGCGTCGATCGCCACCCGATGATGGGCGGCGAGCGTCTCGCGGAGGTGGCCGAGCACGGCGGTGGCGTCCTCGCGCGGGAACTCGGTAACTTCGATGGGGTCGATGCGGCGCGCGAGCGGTCCCTGCGTCAGCTTCTCCAAGAGCGGCGGAAGGCAGGTGGCGGCGAGGCGCGCGCCCCGGTCGAGCGCGCCGGCCAGCAGCCAGGGTGTCAACGGCACCGTCATCACCGCCAGTTCCAGGCGATCCAGCGCGAGCACCACGCTCGTTCGCACTGCGGCCTCGTTCAGCGCGGCGTTGAGCAGTTTCTCCCGCTCGCCCTCCCACAGCACCCCTGCCAGCAGGCAGGAAAGGTCCACTGAGAGGAACTCCCAATTGGGGCGGGCGCCTGCCAGAAGACCGGCCATGCTATATAAGAGATTGCTCTTGCCCAGACCGGGCGGAGCCGTCGCGGACCTGTGCGGTGAGGTTCACGGCGAACTTGGCGAGCAAGCCGGGGCCCGGTAACTGCGGTTGAGGCTTGGCACGGCCAGCCACCCGCTCGCCGCAACCCAGCATCGCCAGCGCATGTTGGACCGCCTCTCCCGCCTGCGGGTGCAGGCCGGCTTCGGCGGAAACGACGCGCCACCCCTGCTGCCTGTCCGCCGCGGCGAAGGCGCGCGCCAGTTCGCGGTCCGGCCCAACATAGTCCAGGTCCTCGTCGACGCACACGAGGAAGGGCAGTCCCGCCCGCGGACGCTTCACCAGGACACTGGTCTGCGGCTTGCTGAAGCAGTGCGCGTCCGCGGGCACGTTGCGCAGCAGGAATGTGTCCTCGTCGGGGTTATCGATTCGGACCCTCAGTTGTTTCAGGCGAGCCTTGAGTCCCGGTTCGAGACCGGCCATATCTCCTCCTCATCGCATCGAGCAAATGCTGCAACCGGCCGGAATCGGATCCGAAGAGTTCGTCGCCGGCAATATCGGGTATCGGTTCCCCGCGATGCCAGGGCGGCATGCGCGGTTCTGACCAGATCTCTTTATCCGCGAATGGATCGCTCAAGTCGAGCGAGCGGCCGTCCCCGCTGGAGATCCCCAGCCAACTACAGCCCGCTCTGCTCTGACCGGACAGGCGGCGGATGGTTTCGCCGCGGATTCTGGCGCGGCCCACCGCCGGGGGACAGCTCATCGCTTCCACGATTCCGTCGATACCGGCGACCCCGTGATCGAGCACGCCACGGCGGTCCAGTTGGCCGAAGATCCCGCGCGGCCCAAGCTGTCCGAAGCGCGTATCGATCTGGTAGAGATCGTCTCGCATCTTGAGGAAACTCTCGAGGTCGCTCCAGGTCAGTCCG
>JAPKZC010000295.1 GCA_026394025.1 Candidatus Solibacter sp. | reverse complement strand
CGTCGGCAAATTCGCTGCATTCCAGTTGGAACTTGAGGCTGTGTCTTGGTGGCCATCGTCGGTCCTCCGTCCCCTGCCGGGACTGGACCGACGTTACCAACTACGGCCGGGCCGCGTCATGCAGGCTTACCGAAAGCTCACGATCCCTCTCCCAGTACCTCTGGTCCCACACTACTCCTAGAGCGTCCAAAGTGCGCCACTCACGGAGAAGCGGGTATCGGGGGTTTCGACGTTCCCACCGCCTCATGCGCCAGAACACTTCGTCTGCTTCAAGGTCCTCAAGATGAAAGGAGACTCGCAGCATCGCTACAAATTCGGGTGTCTGGATCTGCCTGATCGGGATGATGCCCCGCGGCCGAAAGAGCCTTGTTGCAGCCGCCAACACGCATGCCGCGTCCATGCCGTCGCAGTCGAGTATGGTCGTCCGCAGGTCATCTTGGCATCTAATGGCCCTCGATTGTTCTAGAGCAAAATCTGAGAGTCCAGCATCAGACAATATCGAATGCAAAACTTCCCAGTCCGGCTCAAACGTCTCCCACCGAACGACTCTTGAAAGGTCACCGAAATCCAAAGAGTTCCCGTTCTCAACGGTGTCCGCTTCGCGCAACTTCCGGACGACACGTGCGATCCACACGGCTCTCTGCAAGACAGACCCAATCTCCTTCCCGCACGCCTTTAACCAAGGGGCGCCGCAGATGTCGGTGACTGCTTGTTCAAAGCCTCGTGAGGTTAGCAGCAGCGAGGTTACATCGCCGACAGACGGCCGAAACACATTATCTCGGGAGCAAGCCGCCGTTTCGGCACCGCGCACGCTTGCCACAACTCCTTGGATTCCGCGGCCGTTGACCAGGTCAAGGAGATGGACCGCAGCACTCGGAGCGGCCACAACTTGCGCCGAGTCGTGCGCGCACCGCTCGTAGAAACGAGCCTCCTCTTCGTCATCAGCGAGCCAAACCGCCCCGTCTATGTCGGCTCGCAACATGGAAACCAAATTCGCCACGAAAGCAATGTCAATGTACTCACGCATGCGATACGGCCTTCAGCGGGCGGATTCGTCTACGACCTCTGGACCTTTCAATTCCACTGTAAGATCCCACCGCTTACCGATGATCGTGGGTGAGTGCGTCGCCACGATTGCGTAAGCTCCAGTCAGATCAAGAATGCCGATGAGATCCGCAAGGAAGCGAGACTGCCACGCGACGTGCAGCGAAATTTCCGGCTCATCGATAAGGAGTAGACAGTTCTTAGGTGCCCTAAAAAGGAGCTCATAAAGAACCACGAGTTCCTGCTGCTCTCCCGAAGACAAATCCTCAAGCCGAATGGCCTGGTCAAGGTCGCTAAGCACGCGGAATCCTTGCTCGCGGTCGATTCGGAGTCGCTTGTATTTGAATCGGCCATTGACGATATCCATAAGCCTGCCGATTCGATCGGCGATGTCGTCAAACACCTTCAACTTCTCTTGCACATCACCCAGGTATATGGTTAGCGCTTCGGGCGCCCGGCGAACGTCGTCTTCGCTGAGATTCCGGAGGCCGGTCTCACTATCGAGGAGGCCAAGGCTAATAAGGCGCTGCCTCTTCTTCTCAAGCTCATTCATCCGGCTGGTGATCTCGCCCGGTGGAAGTGCCGTCTGGCCATCCTGTACGAAACGCACGAGGCGCTCTGGAAACGTGCGAACTGCGTGGGTCCGGGTGAACTCGTGACCTGAGCCGTCCTCGCTCCAGGCTCATATTGTATGAGACAAAACTAAAACTTGCCGACCATGCGCGGAACGCGACACAATGGAGGATCACTACTACGAGAGGCTATCGGTATGCGCGTGAAGAGTGTGGGTGTCAAAGGGCTATTCGGAGTGTTTGACCACTCGATTCCCTTGCAGAGCGCAGAGCGGGTGACGATAATTCACGGTCCGAATGGGTTTGGCAAGACTGTGATGCTTAGGATGATCGCTGCGCTTTTGGAGGGCGGCACTTCCGTTTTTGATCACACGCCATTTTCTGAGTTCCGCCTGACGTTCGAAGACGGGACGGCTGCAGTTGTCCGCCGTGTCGTTGTAACTGGACGCGAGGGTGGAAAACCCGAGACGGAACTGCAGTACTTGAACTGCGATCGGGACGGGAATGTTACAGCGGCTCCACAGTCCCCGATGCCAACCAGCCTTCCCCGATCCGTTCTGGAAAAGGTCGATAGGTTCGTGCCAGCGCCATATACTCTCCACGGAGCGGTTTGGCGAGATAGTTCCGGCCACGAATCCTCGCTTCCCGAAATACTAGATCGATTCCCCAACGCTCGGACTGCCCTTCCCCGGAAGTACCGTTCGGGGCCATTCGCCCTTGCGCAGGATGAGATCCAGGTCTTCTTCGTCCGAGCCAACCGCCTAGAAGCCCAAGCATCGCAGGCCGAAAATTCAACCATGTCTGCGAGGCTGGCGCGGTATCCCGTCGACTATGTCCACGATGACGTCTTGATTTCGATGCCTGCCGATGACCAGCCGGGGCGGCCGTTACCCCCTAGGGTCAAGCAGCATTCAGGAGATGTCGTGCGACGGATTCAATCCGTACTCGCCGATTACGCAAAGCACCCTGGGACATGGTGTGGTTGTTCGGCGGCGGGCGGCAAGACTGGGCCACGTCCGAGTTGCCCCGCCGATGCACAAGGCGGAGTCTTATGCCACGCCTATCGTCGCCAGGAGTTCGCCGGCAGCGACGGTGGCGCCTTCCTTGGCGGGGACGGAGAGCACGCGGCCGGCGCGATTGGACTTCAGCTCGTTTTGCATCTTCATGGCTTCCACCACCACGATGCCTTGGCCGGGGACTACTTCGTCGCCAGGGGCGGCCAACACGCGGACTACTTTGCCGGGCATGGGGCTGAGGATGGATTGCACGGTGTCGCTGCCGGTGCCCGCGGTCTTCCGGGACCAGCGACGCGGGTCGCGGGCATCGATCTCGAAGCGGTGGCCTTCGATGGTGACGACGGGGCCCGCCGGCGTATCTTCGACGAAGGCGTCGTAAGAGCAGCCATCGAGCAGGACCGAGTACACGCCGGGCTCGGGGGTTTCGACGTTGGCGAGGCGCGGTGGGGCATCACCGAGTTGGAAGCGGGAAGCCGGGGCGGGCGAGAGGATTTCGATGGTGTCGGCGCGTCCGTCGATGGTGAGGGCAAGCTTCATCGGAGGAGTCCATCCCTTCCGGCGGTTTGCCAGGGGCTGGCGGTTTGGGCGGCGGCCCCGGCGTCGGAGGACAGCTTGCGCGCGGCGGTGTGGAGCGCGGCGGCGAGAGATGCGACGGCGGCGAGATCGGGCGCAGGCTCAGGTGGCGTGTGGCGCTGGAAGAACTCGTCGATGAAGCCGGTGTGCAACGTCGCGGCGCGGAACTCGGGGTCTTCCAGGATCTGGCGGAAGAAGGCGAGATTGGTATGGATGCCGCCGATATCGTACTCGCGGAGGGCGCGGACCATGCGGGCGATGGCGTGTTCGCGGGTGTCGGCCCAGACGGCGAGTTTGGCGAGCAGGGGATCGTATTCCATGGGGACGGTCCAGCCGGGGTAGACACAGCCATCGAGGCGGATGCCGGGGCCGGAGGGCCGGGTGAGGCGAGTGATGGTGCCGGGGTATGGAAGGAAATCGTTGAAGGGGTCCTCGGCGTAAATGCGGCATTCGATGGCGGCACCGCGCCAGGCGATTTGGTCCTGCGTGAAAGGGAGGGGCGCGCCGTCGGCAATTTCGATCTGGAGGCGGACCAGGTCCAGGCCAGTGACGAGTTCGGTCACAGGGTGTTCCACCTGAAGGCGGGTGTTCATTTCGAGGAAGTAGAAGCGGCGGTCGGAATCCACCAGAAATTCCACCGTGCCGGCGTTGTAGTAGCCGGCGGCGCGGGCGGCGCGGATGGCGGCCTGGCCCATTTCGTGGCGCATCTCGGGGTGGAGGGTCACCAGGGGCGAGGGGCACTCCTCGATCACCTTCTGATGGCGGCGCTGGATGGAGCACTCGCGCTCGCCGAGGTGGACCATGTTGCCGTGACGGTCGCCGAGTATCTGGATTTCAATGTGACGGGAGCGCTCGAGCAGGCGTTCGACGTAGATCTCAGGGCTGCGGAAGGCGCGGTCGGCTTCACTCGCGGCGTCGCGGAAGGCGGATTCGAGATCGGCGGCGCGATCCACGCGGCGCATGCCTTTGCCGCCGCCGCCGGCGACGGCCTTGAGGAGGACCGGGAAGCCGTGGGTGGCGGCGAAAGCGCGCAGGGTATCGAGGGTGACGGGGCGGTCGGTGCCGGGGATGACGGGCGCGCCGGCGTCGATGGCGGTGCGACGGGCGGCGGTTTTGGAGCCCATGGCGCGGATGGAGGCGGCGGAGGGTCCGATGAAAGCGATGCCCGCGGCTTCGCAGGCGGCCGCAAATTCGGCGTTCTCGCTGAGGAAGCCGTAGCCGGGGTGGATGGCGTCGACGCCGTGAAGTCGGGCGGCGTCGAGGATGCGGTCGATACGGAGGTAACGCTCGGCGGAGGGGCCGGGGCCGACGCGAGCGGCTTCATCGGCCATGCGGACGTGGAGAGAGGTGCGGTCCGGGTCGGAGAAGACGGCGACGCTGGGGATGCCCATTTCGCGGATGGCGCGGATGACACGGACGGCGATCTCGCCGCGATTGGCGATCAGAACCTTGCGGAACATGCAGATGGAATTGTAGCAGGGGGTCTCGCTTGGGGTTGAAGTACGCGCTTCAGCGCAGACGCAGAGAGCGCAGAGAAGACATTTTGGGGATCAAATGAGCGGGTCCGGCTGAGCTTGGGAGGCCAGAAGCAGGAGGAGCGCCGGGCGAGGAACGACGT
>JAPKZC010000980.1 GCA_026394025.1 Candidatus Solibacter sp. | reverse complement strand
GAAACCTTCAGCCGGGCTTTGGCCTGCGCCAGAGTTACGCCGGGCTTCAGGCGGCCTGCCGCATTGAAGTAATGGCCTTGATCCTTAGTGTTGGGGTCAAGTTGAAACGCCACCCAGACATCGGGTGCGGGTCCAAACTCGCGGAAGTCAAAAGCGGCCCCGATGATCCCGATCACCACATGGGGATCGCCGCCCAGCGAGATGGTCTTGCCCAGGATTTGCGGGTCGCCGCCAAAGCGCCGTTGCCACCAACTCTCGCTCAGAATCGCCACCTTCTCGCCCTTCGGCAGGTCCTCCTGCCGGGTGAAGGTGCGTCCCCGCAGCACCGGCGCGCCGAACAGGCGGAAATAGTCGGCGCTCACCTGGGCCGATTGAAGCTGTTCCGGAAATGCGCCTCCGGTCAGGTTGACCACGCCGTTGCGAAACACCGCCACGTCCTGCACTACGGTGGTTTGTTCCCGCCAGTGCTGGAATTTGGCGGGCGATGCCCCCGTTCCAGATCCTTGGGGCGAGGGGTTCAGGAAGAGGACCAGGCGGTCCGGGTCGGGAAAAGGCGCCGGCGGGAGTAGTACCGAGTTGACCACGGAGAAAATGGCGGTGTTGGTTCCGATGCCAAGCGCCAAGGCCAGCAGGGCGGCGAACGTGAACCCGGGACTTTGCCGGAATGCGCGCAAAGAGTGCTTGAGATCCTGGAGCAGTGTTTCCATGCGTCTGATGGCCCTTTCGTTTCAAAGTATAGACGCCGTCAGAGTGGATAAGTTCCGTCGGAACTGGGAACTCGAGAGCGGAAGTTGGTGTCCGGCGAGGATGGCGCTGCGCGGCGGCATGCCGCGATGGTCTGCTACCTTCCGGGGCGATAGATGCCACCGCCGAGGGATCGCATCATCTTACCCCAGAGGGCCTGGCCCAGTTCGTCGGCATCGGCGGCGCGCACGGGGACCACTTCGAGGTGCAATCCGGCCATCTCGTCGGTGGTGGCTGGTCCCCACGTGATGCGCTCCGGCGGGTGGTTGGGATTGCGCGGATTGGCGGCCGAATTGTCGTAGGTGAATTCCATTTCGATGCGCGTGTCCTCGGGCAGGCGGATGGGCATGGCGTAGCGATACTGGCGCTGCCAGTTGAAGTTCCAATCGGGGATGCGGAGCAGGGTGCGCCGCGTGCCATCGGGGAGCAGGGCGTAGGCGTACATGGTTTTGCAGACGTAATGCGCGTGAGGAATGACGCCGATGGCATCGACATCCACGGGGATGGTGAAGTGGTCGGTGACCGTGAAGGCGGCGGCGCCGGGCGGGACATCGATGCGGTTGGAACCCAGCGGGACATCCATCAGGCGGCGGGCGGGGGGCTGTGGTGTGAAGTAAAGGGCGAGGCGCGTGCGGTCGGTTTCGGGCTTGCCGGTAGGGTGGTAGTGGATCTGGAGGACGAGATCGGCGGCGCCGTGGAAGAGGGACGGGATGTCGTCGGGCATGCGGAAGGGGAGGGCGCCTGGGGTCCAGCCGCCCAGTCCGCGCGCCGGCAGGAAGCCGGGAGTGCCGAAACAGGAGTAGCCGGCGCCGGTATCGCGTTTACGGGCCGTGCGCGCGGTGTCCTGGAAGACGATCACGTGGTGGACCACCTTGGCGTTGCCGGGGCGGATATCGATGGCGCGGACCCAGTGGTCGGCGGGGGCGGGCGCGGGGATGACGAAGCACTGATAGAGGTCGGGACCATCGGCGGGGATGTCGAAGGGAGTGGGCATGACGGCTTCGAGATCGGGGCTGCCGAGCGGCCATCCATCGGGGAACTTGGGGGGCGGCGGTGTCTCGCGCTGGGTGCCTTCGGGAGAGCCGGCGGCGGCCCAGGCTGCGAACAGGGCGATCTCCGCGGCGGTGAGCCTCATCTCGTGCTGGAAGCGTGGGGCGGAGGGCAGCCACGGCGGCATGTAGCGCTTGGCGGTGACGGTGGCGATGAGGCGCGCGCGTTTGGCGGCAGCATTGTAGGTGACGAGTGGAAAGGGTGCCACGCCGCCATCGCGATGACAGGAGACGCAGCGCGAGTAGAGCAGCGGGGCGACGTCGTGGGAGAAGGTGGGCGCGGTGGCGGAGAAGTAGAAGGCGAGGAGTCCCGCGATGCCCATTCAGCTATTGTGGCGCATGTGGAGTGCCAGACTCTGGATTGATCTGCAACATGTTCCGAACGGTGAGCATCGCTGCGTTGCTCACCGGTAGCTGTTTCGCCACCAAGCTGGAAATCGACTTGGCGGGTGAAGAGTTGGTGAAAGCTCGTCTCGCAAGTGGGTCGGTGAAAGCCCGGCTGCGTCAAGCCACCATCCGGAAACTGTTTGAAGACGTTGGCTGCGCCGTCGAGGAGCAGCGAATCGACAAGAACGCCGGGAACGTAATCTGCACGCTGCCCGGTCAGACGAGTTCCACGATCGTGGTTGGCGGCCACTTCGATTTTGCGGACTACGGGAAAAGGAGTCGTTGACGATTGGAGCGGCGCGTCCGTGTTGCCTTCGCTCTATCAGGAGCTCAAGAACCGGCCGCGTCAGCATACCTTTGTTTTTATCGCATTTGCGGCCGAGGAACGGGGTTTGGTTGCGGATCATAGTGCCGTGCCGTGGCCGCCGGGCGAGGGCACAAGGCGCGGTAGGATGACTGAGGGGGGCTCTCGTGAAAGTCTTGCGTATTGCGGCGCTGCCGCTGTTGTTGGTGATCCACGCGTTCGGGGCCGATACCGCCCTGGACCGCTACGTGAAGAAGCCGGATGCTTCGTACAAGTATCAGGTGGTCAGCACGACTCGCGGCGAGGGGTACACCTCGTACGTCATCGACATGACTTCGCAGACGTGGCGTTTGCCGTCGGAAGTGGACCGCACGGTCTGGAAGCATTGGATGACGCTGGTCAAGCCGGACCGGGTGGAAGGCACCACCGGATTCTTATTCATCGCCGGCGGATCCGTCACCGCCAAGGCGCCGGCACGGGCCAGCCAATCCTGGGTGGAGAACGCACTGGCCACTCACTCCGTGGTGGCGGAACTCATGGGTGTGCCGAATGAGCCGGTGCAGTTTGCCGACGAAACGCGTACCCGCAACGAGGACGGCATCATCGCCTACACGTGGATGAAGTACATGCGGACCGGCGATGAAACCTGGCCCTTGCGGCTGCCTATGACCAAGGCGGCGGTGCGCGCCATGGATACCATCACGGCTGTCATGGCGACTCCCGAGGTGGGCGGCGTGAAGGTGGAGAAGTTCGTCGTGTCCGGCGGATCGAAGCGCGGTTGGACCACCTGGACCGCGGCCGCGGTGGACAGGCGTGTGGTCGCCATCGCGCCGGCCTCGATCGACCTGCTGAATCTCGAAAAGTCCTTCGAGCACCACTTCCGGGTCTATGGATTCTTCGCGCCCGCCGTGAAGGACTACGTGGAATCGGGCTTCATGGACTGGGCAGGCACGCCCGAGTATCGCAAGCTGCTTGAAATCGAAGAGCCCTACAGCTATCGCGAGCGCCTGACCATGCCCAAATTCATGGTCCAAGGGGCGGGCGACCAGTTCTTTCTGCCCGACTCCTCGCGCTTCTACTTCGACGATTTGAAAGGCGAGAAGTATCTGCGCTACGTTCCCAATGCCGATCACGGTCTCAAGAACACTGACGCGGTGGAGAGCATCCTGGCTTTCTACGAGGCATTTCTCAAAGGCACCCCACGGCCGCAATTCACCTGGACTTTCGAAGCCGACGGCGGCATACGAGTGGTGAGCAAAGACAAGCCCACCGCGGTCAAATTGTGGCAGGCAACCAACCCGGACACCCGCGATTTCCGGCTGATGACCATCGGACCGGCGTTCCGCGCCGAAGACTTGCACGATCGGGGCGGCGGTGTCTACGTGGGACGCGTGCCCAAGCCGGAGAAGGGCTGGTCGGCGTACTTCGTCGGACTCGAATATCCGAGCGGCGCCAAGTATCCCTTCCAGTTCTCCACCGCTGTGCGCGTGATTCCGGACACGGAGCCGTTTCCGCCGTACCAGCCAAAGCGGGAGGGGAGGTAGCGGCAGTTGAAAGGAAACGTGGTGCGAACGCTTCCAGTTGTCCGGCACCGTCTTTGATTGGGAATGGGAAGGTTACACTCCGGCGTTCATCGCGGAGAGTCGAAAGCATCAATAGCGACGCGCTACTGGGCCAGTTCCACGAGCCTGCGCCCGCAGATCATGCTGGCCTCGTGCTTGTTGCTGCCGGGACCAGGCCAGTGGGTTTCCAAACTGAGCCAGCCCTGGTAGCCATCGCGCACCAGCGCGTCCACTTGCCCGCGCCACCCGACCACGCCATCGCCGATGGGGCACCAGAGAGGCTTGTGCCCGTCCATCGTGCAATCCTTGACATGCACGTGTTGAATCCGCGAAAG
>JAPKZC010000218.1 GCA_026394025.1 Candidatus Solibacter sp. | reverse complement strand
TGAGGCCGATGAAGTCGGCTTCAATCTGGAAATCGATATCGTTGGCGTGTGCGTTGTACTTGGGGGTGCCGGAGAGCGCGGCGGGCACGCCACGCTTCAGGTTGCGCCGCCCGACAAGGTTGGCGTGCCACAGCATGTACTTGGCGTTGCGGAACATGGCGCCGAAATCGTCCGAAGTCGCGTCGAGACCCTTGTCGTCCAGAACCTTGGCGAAGGTCATGTTCACGTACAGATCGTCCTGGTCGAGGGAATTGGAAACCCGGTCGAGTGTCCACGGTGCCAACGGTCCTTCCAGGATCTTGCCTAGCGAGCGGAACTCCGTCGGGGCGCCAAGGCTGACGCCGATCATCTTCCCTGCCCAACCGCCCTGGATTTTGTCCCGTAGGTCCGCGAGGGGAATCTTGCGAACCGCACCGGTCTGGGCGTTCATGACCGGTGCCGCCAGGCAAATCGCTACCATTAGTAAAGTTCTCATTTGGTTTCCTCGCTGTAACTCCAGGAAAGCGGTCCCGTGCGTGTCAATTGAAACTCGACTTGGGCCGGTGGTTTCTTCCTCAATGCGGAAAGCCCCGCTGCTCAAAAAACCTCCGAGATACTCCAAATAAACCGTTTACAATCAGACCCTGTCATGTTATTTCATGCGCAGTGAAGCGTTTCAAGCTCTCTTCTCAGGAAAAGCCGCCTTACCCTGGGCCTGCCCTCAAGCGCGGCCGTTGACCACGGTGGTAGCGACGTGGCGCAATGTGCTGTGATGAAGGGACACCGATATGAATGGCGCCGAGTGTCTCCTCAGAACCCTACTGGCCAACGAAGTGGATCTGTGCCTTATGAATCCGGGAACATCCGAGATGCAGTTTGTTTCGGCGCTCGACCGCGTGCCGCGTATGCGCGGTGTTCTCGGCCTGTTCGAGGGCGTTTGTTCCGGCGCGGCGGACGGGTACGCCCGTATGACCGGAAAGCCGGCGGCCACCCTGTTGCACCTCGGACCAGGACTGGCAAACGCGCTGGCGAACCTCCACAACGCGCGCAAGGCGCGCTCTCCGGTAGTCAACATTGTCGGCGAGCATTCCACGCAGCACCTGGGCTACGACGCTCCCCTGACCGCCGACACCGAGGCTTTCGCGCGCCCCGTGTCAGGCTGGGTCCGGTCCCTGGAGCGCGCCACCGCGATGGGCGAAGCGGCCTCAGCCGCAGTGGCGGCCGCCCTGGGTCCGCCCGGAAAGGTGGCGACTCTGATTGTGCCGGCCGATTTCTCCTGGAGCGAAGCCGGCGAGCCTGCCTGTCCCGCGCCCCGCCCTTCGCGGCACCTGCCTTCCAACGAACAGCTCCGGGCCAGCGCGTTCGCGCTACGCTCCGGCAAGGTGGTCGGGCTGCTTCTTAGTGGCTCCGCACTCCAGACTTGCGGCCTTCTCGCGGCCGAGCGTCTGAGCGCCGCGACCGGTGTGAGGGTTTTCGCCGACCGGTACGCCGCCAGGATAAGCCGCGGGGGCGACGTCCCTGGCGTCGAGCGCCTTCCCTACTTCCCGGAAGCTGCGCAGGCGCTGCTGGCCGGATTCGAGCGCCTGGTCCTGGTCGAAGCCAGGCCTCCCGTCTCGTTCTTCGGTTATCCCGGCCTGAGAAGCTCTCTGGCGCCGGCTGGCTGCGCTTTCGATGTACTGGCATCCGAGGGTGAGGATGGCGCGGGCGCGCTCGAGTGGCTGGCTCAGGAGCTGGGTGCGCGGCCTTCGGGCGGTGCCACCCCGGGTCCGCTGCGGCCCGCTCTACCCAGCGGCGAGCCACTCACGGTGGCCGCGGTCGGCAGGACCTTGGGCGCCCTCCTGCCTGAGGGAGCCATCCTTTCCGATGAGAGCGTTTCGTCGAACGAGCAGATCTGGCCGCACCTGGCCGCCGCAAGGCACGAAAATCTCCCGGTGACGGGCGGTGCGATAGGCCAGGGACTGCCGGTGGCGCTGGGCGCCGCGCTGGCCTGCCCTGGCTGCAAGGTAGTGGCGCTCGAAGCCGACGGCAGCGCTATGTACACCCTGCAATCGCTCTGGACCATGGCGCGGGAACGGCTGGACGTCACCATCGTCATCCTGGCAAACCGGCGTTACCGTATCCTGGATATCGAGATGCGGCGGACTGGCGCCGGCACAGTCGGGCGGCGTGCCGACAAAATGATCGACCTGACGCACCCAGAGCCGGACTGGATCAAACTGGCCGAAGGTTTCGGAGTCCAGGCGGCGCGCGCCGCCACGGCGGACGAATTCATCCGCGAATTCGGGGCGGCGATGCGGGAGGCTGGCCCCAGACTGATCGAGGCCGTGCTCGATCTGCCCAAAGGCCGGTAGCTACTGGAGCGCGTGGGCCCATTCGTCGATGTGCGGCTCGCGGGTGAAGGTGTGCAGGGTGGCGGCCAGCGCCCGGTAGGATTCCGGCTCGGAACGCCAGAACTCTTTGGACATGTGGAGGAGATCGCATGGCGGACGCAGTCCCGGCGCGCCGGCGCTGTAGTTGCGGAACCGCCAGGCAATGCTTCGCTCGTTCGCGAGACGGCGATCGCTCCGGATACACGCCACGGATTTGCTTCGGCTCCAAAGTGCTGGCCGATGCGGTGACGCTCAACCAGCACTTCAAGAACAGCGGCTACCTCACGATGGGATGCGGCAAGATCTATCACGGCACGCAAGGCCCGTTCGCCGACACCAAGGGCTGGCATGACTATGGAAAGGTGGGCGACGCGATTACGCTTTCCGGACCGAAGCCGCTGGCCGGCGCTGCCGCGCTGGCGCAGTTCGACTGGGGGCCCACCACAAGCGGCGACGAAGCGATGCACGATTATCAAACCACCGAATGGGTCTCCCGGCAGCTCAAGGAAAAGCACGATCAACCGATGTTCCTGGCTTGCGGATTCTCCAAGCCGCATCTGCCCTGGTATGTGCCCAAGAAGTACTTCGACATGCATCCGTTGGATGGGATTCAACTGCCCATCGTCAAGGAGGACGATCTGGACGATGTGCCCGCGATTGGCCGCAAGTTCGCGCATGCCTCCGGAGACCACGCCCGCGTGGTCAAGGCGGAGGCATGGAAGAAGGGCGTCCAGGCTTACCTGGCGGCCATCACCTTCGCCGACGCCATGGTCGGGCGGGTCATGCAGGCGCTCGAGTCGGGACCCCACGCCAAGGACACGACAGTCGTACTCTGGAGCGACCACGGCTGGCATCTCGGCGAGAAACTTCACTGGCGCAAATTCACCTTGTGGGAGCGCTCCACCCGCAACATCCTGATGATCGACGCGCCGGGTGTGACGAAAGCCAACACGGTTTGCGATCGCACGGTCAGCATGATGGATATCTACCCGACGCTGATGGATCTTGCCGGTCTCAATGCGCCAGGGCCGCAGGAAGGAGAGTCGCTCACCACCTGGCTGAAGAATCCCAGCGCCCCCAAGAAGACGCCGGCGCTCACCACCTATCAGCTTGGCAACCATGCCGTCCGCAGCGACAAAATGCGCTACATCCGGTACAGCGACGGCGGCGAGGAACTGTACGACCGCACGAAGGACCCCGACGAATGGACCAACCTCGCCGCCAGGCCGGAGATGGCCGCGGTCAAGAAGGACCTCGCGCAGTGGTTCCCGAAGCACAACGAACCAGATGCCCCCAAACGCGCGGGAGGGGCAGAAGACTGACGGGTAACTAACCGCCTGGAGAGTAGCTTCGCACCAGATTTTCGAGCGCGCCCAGATCGTGCGAAACCCCGGTAGCGGTGTTCACGATGTTGCGGTCGCGGGTCCAGCGGTTCTGATACCAGGTGCATGCCTCAAAGGCGTCGTTGTGGTCTTTGCGCCACCCGCGGAGGCGCTCCCGATAGTGGGCCAGCACTTTTGCCTGGGAGCGGTCCTCGGCAAGGCTCTTCATTTGGAACGGATCCTTTGAGTTGTCAAAGAGCAGTTCCTTGCCATCGACGCGGTAGACCGCGTAGGTGTATCGCTGGTCCCGCAGGGCACGCCATTCCGTGCCATCCTTCCATGCCGCCGTCGTGCCCATGCCTTGCAGGATTGCGGCGTCCGGGGTTCTGCCGCTCCTGCCCAGGGCGAGTTTGCCGAAGCTTGCGCCTTCCACTGCCCGGGGCACTGGCAGGTTCATCATGTCGAGCAGCGTCGGCATGATGTCAGGCGAGTGGAAGCAAGCGTTGGAGGACTTCCCGGCCGGCGTGTGGCCCGGCCAGCGAATGAGAAACGGCACCCGCGCGGCTTCTTCATAGAAGATGTACTTGGCGCGGCGCCCGTGGGAACCGAACATCTCGCCATGGTCGGACGTGAACACGAAGACCGTGTCGTTGGCGACGCCCATCTCATCCAAGCCTGTCATCAGGCGGCCCAGATTCCAGTCGATGTTGGCGGTTTGCGCGTAGTAGGCCTGCATGTACTGCGGCAGGTTTTCAAAGTAGTCCTCGGGGGGCGTGGCCCAGGTGTCCGCATAGGGGTCGCGCTGTTCGGAGTAGTTCGGCCGCACGGGCAGTTTCCGCCCGCGAAACATTTCGGCGTACTCGGGTGGAACGTTGTTCCAGCCCCACGGGTCGTGCGGCGGTCCCCAGGAGAGGAACAGCGCGAAGGGTTGCTGCTGGCGGGAGGCGCCGCGAATCCAGTCAATGGCCATGCCGGTCTGCGAATCCGGTTCATAAGTTTTATGAATTTCGCGCTGCGTTGTATCGCCGAAGTAAGGGGAGTTGTAGTAAGTGTGGTTGAAGTTATACCCGGCCCAGAGGCCGTCGAAACCCAGCCGGTATGGCCCCGGGGGAACAAAGCCGTTCCTCGTCTCGTCGTGGTGGCCGAGTTCGTTGGCCCACATGTGCCACTTGCCGATGTATGCGGTCTGATAGCCGGCGCGCGTCAGGACGTGCCCGAAACATTCGTGCCGCGGGCTGAGACGAAGCTCATTGATCACCATCCCGGTGGACGATTGATACTTGCCCGTCATCAGCGTGGCTCGAGACGGCGCACACACCGGAGAGGAAGAGACCGCCTCGCCGAAGCTGAAACTCCGGCTGGCGAGTTGGTCGATATTGGGCGTGCGGGCATGTTCATCACCCGCGTAGCCGCAATGATGCAAGCCGAGCTGGTCCGCGAAAACGTAAACCAGGTTGGGCCGGCGCGGCGCCGCATGGCTGCCGGCTGCCCCCGCCAGTGCGCCGGCGGATGCGGTCGCAAAGTCCCTTCGGGTAATCATTGCCGTTGTTCCTTCCCAGCGGCGCGCAGCCTCAACAAACCTGCGTTCTCAGCGTTGGCGCCGAGCTTAGGATAGCGTTTCCCGACGCCATCCAGCACTCTAACGCCATTGCCGGCCCTCCGGCTTGGACGGCTCCACCTGTTCGGGCGGATCCACGCGATTGTTCTTCACCCACGCCTCCAATTCCCGCACCACGCTTTGATTGGTCGATGCCAGGTTGTGCTGTTCACCCGGATCTTTCGACAGGTCGTACAGTTCCCAAGGCCGGGCCATGTCGTTCCGGACGATTTTCCAACGCCCCTTGCGACACGCCTGCATCTTGACGCGATAGGGCAAATTGAAGTGGCCCTCGTTCCACTCCCAGTACATTGGCCGCTCGCGGTTGAGCTTCGCCCTGCCGGTGATCTCGGGGACGATGGACATGCCATCGATGCCTTTGGGCAGGAGCGCCGTGGCGCCTGTGAACTCAGCCAGTGTGGGCATCAGGTCCGGAAAGTAGATCGGCAGATCGCTGGTGGAGCCCGCTTTGATCTTCCCGGGGAATCGGGCCAGGAACGGGCTCCGGATGCCGCCCTCGTACATTTCGGTCTTCTGGCCTCGCAGGTTACCGGCCGAGTTCAATGACCCGCCAAAAGTGTCGGCCGCGCCATTGTCCGAGCTGAATAAGAACAGTGTATTCCCGTCCACGCCGAGTTCTTTGATCAGCGACATCGTTTCGCCAACGAACCGGTCGGCTATGCTCACGAAGGCGGCGTGGACCCGCGCGTCAAGGCTCCAGGGTTTGTCTTTGTAGAGCTGCCAGGCCGGATCGGACTCCGGAATCTCGTGCGCGCCATGCGGCAGCGTCCATGGGGCGTAGCAGAAGAACGGTTGGTTGCGGCGCTCGCGCAGCCACTTCTGCATCTCGCCGTGAATCAGATAAGGGCTGAACTGCCGTTTGAGACCGGTTGCCGGATCGACTGCCGGGAAGGCCCCTGCCGCCGGCTTGCCGCGATAGAAGTCCCGATTGCCCGGCAAGGGCACCTTCTTGCCGGTGTCGAGCTCAATTTCCACGCCCTGCTTGATCCCCGGCCCGGCCAGGATGAACAGGCCGTGCAGGTCGCCGATGCCCCACTTGCCGAACCCACCGCAAGCGTAGCCGGCCTTCTGGAGCATCTGGGCAATGGTGAAATCGTCTGCCTGTAGGGAAACCCCGCCCGGGTTGGCCCGCACCGAGGTGTGCCCCATGTGCTTGCCGGTCATCAGCGTGCTGCGTGCCGGGGCGCATACGGTACAGCCGGAGTAGGCCTCGGTGAATTTCATTCCCTCCGCCGCCACGCGATCGATGTTCGGCGTCGCGATCTGCCTGGAGCCGTAGCAGCCGGTGTCGTACATGCCGAGGTCGTCCAGGATCACGTACACGATGTTCGGTTGCCCGGTTGCAGCCTCGGCTCGGCCGCGTACCGCGGCCGCACTCAACGCGCTCAGGGCGAACTCTCTGCGATTCATTTTCTTCCTCCAGATTCCATTCCTGCGGTGCGCGGCTGGACCACCCCCGGCATCGCGCAGAACGGCGCTGTCCGGTCGCTGCCGAAGAACGCCAGATGCCGGCGGCCCGTCGCCGTGCGGGCGTTGGCCGCTCCGTCCGCGAGCAAGGCGAACGTCAGGATCAGAGCCCTACCGGACATGCTTTTCGAACCCCGCGGCAATCTCCCGGAGCGCCATCGCCGAACGCTGCGCGTCGGCATCGCAGAGCGCTTCCAGCAGGCGGCGGTGCTTGCCAGCCTCCTCCGGCAGATCGATTGCGGCCGCCGCCGCGCTGCCGATCACGCCCGAAGCAAATAGAGACCCGAGAATATTATTCAGAGCGCGGGCGGCGTAGGCGTTGTCGGCGGCGCCCCAGATCATGCGATGGAAGCGAACGTCTTCCTGGAAGAAACCGGCAAGGTCGTGATTGTCAGCCGCCCGTTCGAGCCGCTCAAACTGCCCGCGCAGCAGGGCTGCCTGGGCCGGAGTCATCCTCTCAGCGGCCCACTCTATGACTTTGGGCTCCAGGACGCGCCGCAATTCGCAGATTCGGGCGGCTTCCTTCCGCGTGAGTTGTACCACCGAACAGCCACGATTGTGCCGCCGCACAATCAGGCCGCGATTCTCCAACTCCTGGAGAGCTTCACGGATGGGGATGGAACTGACCCCGAATCGCGCGGTCAACTCCCGTTCCACGAGGCGCTGTCCAGGGGCGAAGCGGCCGCCAATGATTTCACTCTGAAGAATTTCCGCGATTTCTTCCCCCAGCGACTGGGAGCGGATGAGGACTTCCGCGGCAGTGGCAGAAGCCGCCGCGCCTACAGAAACACTAAACTCCGCTGGCAGTGACGCGTCTGGTGCAAGACCGAGATCGGCGGTGTTTGACATACCTTGACTATCATATATAAGATACTATCTTACGTCGAGCTGCCGCCCACTCTCGCCGGACTGGCCCCGTTGGCTGCCCAAACCGCTCCCAGTCGCCGCACTGCGGTCTCCATTAGGGCAGACCAGTTCTTCATCAACGACAAACCCACCTACGCCGGCCGCTTCTACAAAGGGATGAAGATCGAAGGGCTGCTGATGAACAATCGCGCCGTGCAGGGGATCTTCGACGATCTCAACCCGCAGACGCGCGGCAAGTGGGCGTATCCGGATACGGGCAAGTGGGACCCTGAACGCAATACCCGCGAGTTCCTGGCGGCCATGCCCGAATGGCGCAAGCACGGCCTGCTCGCCTTCACCATCAATCTGCAGGGCGGGAGCCCTGAAGGCTACTCCAAGAGCCAGCCCTGGGAGAATTCGGGCGTAGATCCGGACGGCAATCTGCGGCCGGCCTACATGCAGCGCCTGGCACGGATTCTCGATCGCGCGGATGAACTGGGTATGGTGGCCATCGTGGGGTAATTTTATTTTGGGCAGGACCAGCTAGTCAGGGACGAAGCGGCAGTCAGGCGCGCCGTGGTCAACGCCACCAACTGGCTGCTGGATGGCGACTACCGTAACGTGCTTGTCGAAATCGACAATGAGACCGACGTCAAGGCGTACGACCACGAGATCCTCAAGCCGCAGCGCGTGCATGAACTGATCGATCTCGCCAAACGCACGCAGAAGGGCGGGCGGCGGTTGCTGGTAGGTACCAGCTATGGCGGCGGCACGCCGGCGCAGTCTAACGTAGTCAAGTCCTCAGACTTCCTGCTGCTGCACGGCAACGGGGCCGACAACCCCGAGAGAATCCGCAAGATGATCCAGACGACGCGAGGCGCCGAGGGCTACCGCCCGATGCCGGTCCTGATCAACGAGGACGACCATTTCCGCTTCCACGAAGCCGACAACCACATGATGGCGGCGCTGGGGCTCTACGTTTCGTGGGGATACTTCGATCCGGGCAAGAGCGATTATGCCGACGGCTACCAGTGCCCGCCGGTAAATTGGGGCATCAACACGGAACGGAAGAAGCAGTTCTTCGGCAAGCTCAAAGAAGTGACCGGCGAGTGATGGAGACCTGGCGCATCGCTCTCTTCCCGGGCGATGGTATCGGCCCGCACTGTACCTGGTGCAGCGTCCCGAGATGTTCGATGTGGTCGTCACCGAGAACATGTTTGGCGACATCCTCTCCGACCTCGCCGCCGCGCTGGTGGGCGCGATGGGCATGGCCCCGCGATGGCGCAGTACTTTGCCAGTAACTTCACCTTTTTTCTCTGCCTCTCCTGGATGCTGCCCTAGCCGCCGGTACGGGAAGGAATGAAGAAAAGGATGTGAATCACTTGAATTCGGGCTCGCAAACGTGGTAAATTTAGAGTCGAGAAAACTTTCTCGATAAAACTTTCTCGATATGCGGGTCCCCGGCTCCAGTTTCCACCGCGAAGTTCCCGAAGCCAGCCTTCGCCGCCTGCCGGTCTACTACCGCAGCCTCCAGGAGATGATGGTGGCCGGTGTCGCCCAGGTCTCCTGCGCCGACCTGGCCCGCATTCTCGGCCTTGACCCCACCCAGGTCCGCAAGGACCTCGCCGCTACCGGGATCGTGGGCAAGCCCCGGGTCGGCTACTACCTGCCCGCGCTCATCGAGTCCATC
>JAPKZC010000891.1 GCA_026394025.1 Candidatus Solibacter sp. | reverse complement strand
TCGACCGGAGCCATCTCTCGGATTATGCGCGATCCTCACACGCGGTGGAAATACATCTCGTCGGTCTGAGGCGGAGCCTCGTTAGTACTTAATTGCGCAGATTCGCGTAAGATGGGCTGGGGCTCCGCGCTGGCGGTCCCGGAGAGCCCACGTTGGCTGGTGAAGATGGGCCGCCGCGATCAGGCCCGCCGCACGCTGGCGCGAATCGGCGGGGAGGCATACAGCGATGCTGGCCTTCGCGACATCGAAGCCAGCTTGGCGCATGCAGACGGAGAGCAGCCGCGATGGAGCGAGGTGTTCGCGCCCGCATACCGCAAAGTCGTGTGGATCGGTGTTATCCTCGGGGTGCTGCAGCAGTGGAGCGGCATCAACGTCATCTTTAACTACGCCGAAGAGATCTACCGCAACGCCGGCTACAGCGTGAACAACATCCTCTTCAACATTGTCATCACCGGCACGATCAATCTGGTCTTTACTTTTGTGGCGATGGCGACCGTGGACCGGCTGGGGCGGCGTCCTCTGATGCTACTGGGGTTCGCCGGCACGGGTCTGATCCACATCCTGCTGGGCTTTGCCTACTTCGCCGGGCTGAAGGGCGTCTTCGTTTTGGGGCTGACACTGGCGGCCATCGGGTGTTATGCGATGTCGCTGGCGCCGGTGACATGGGTGCTGATTGCCGAGATCTTCCCGAACCGGATCCGCGGGACTGCTGTCTCCGTCGCGGTCTCCGCGCTCTGGATCGCCTGTTTCATCCTGACCTTTACCTTCCCGCCGCTGAACCGCGCGCTCGGGGCGGCGGGCACATTCTGGGTGTACGGCGGCATTTGTCTTGCCGGATTCGTCTTCCTCTTCCTGCGAGTTCCTGAGACGAAGAACAAGACGCTGGAACAAATCGCGACGGAGTTCCAGTGACACGCCGCTGTTCACTCTGTGTTGTTCTCTGTGCTTGCCCGGCAGCCTTCGCCGAGGTGGCCCCGCTGTCGTCTTACCTCTCTGACGTCATCGCGGAGTTGCAGAAGGAGTGGCCCGCCAATCGTGCGGTCAACATCTTGTTCCACGGACATTCCGTTCCGGCCGGGTACTTCAAAACACCCGCCGTGCATTCGCTGGAGGCGTATCCACATCTTGTGCGGGCGGAACTGGCACGGCGGTTCCCCCACGCTGTGGTCAACGTGATCGTGACTGCGAAAGGAGGCGAGGACTCGGTCCGCGGCCGCGCGCTTTGAAAGCGATGTTCTGGCGCACAAGCCGGACGTGGTGCTGATCGACTATTCGCTCAACGATCGGAGGATCGGACTGGAAGCAGCCAGTGAGGCCTGGACCACGATGATCCGCATGTCGCTCGATCGCGGCGTCAAGGTGATTCTGCTCACGTCAACCTCCGACCTGGCTGCCCAAATCGGCGATCCCGACGATCCTCTCGAACGTCAGGCCTCGCAGGTCCGCCGGTTGGCCTCAGAGTGGAAGGTCGGTTTGGTCGACAGTCTGGAGGCGTTCCGGCGGGCTTCGGACCGGGTGACCCTGTCCGGGCTGATGTCGCAGAACAACCATCCCAACGCTGCTGGACACAAGCTGGTCGCGGCTGAGATCCTGAAGTACTTGGAATCGAAACCACTGGAGTAGCAACTTGAAACGCCGCCAGTTTCTGCAGACACTTCCTATCGATCTCCTGGGCGCTGCCGCGCTGCCTGCGCCGCTTCTCGCGCAGCATCCCGGCTTTGCGTCAGCGCACGGCGATCCGCCCGCCGAATCGAGTCAGTGCCGCTACTCCGTCGAAAACGGCGCCATTACACTGACGAACGGCGCATGGTTCAATAACCGTCCGCTCTATTGCGCGCACCGTCCGGCAGCCGCGCTCGGCGGCGACCGGCCTCTGATCCGGCTCATCGAAGAGCATGAAGTGGCCGGCGTCTTCTGCGCCGGTCTGGTACGCGGCGAAGCTGGGAAGTGGCTGTACGAGTGCGATTCGATCCGCATGGAATTCCGCTGCGGGCACTTGTTGTGGCGGATCGGCGACCGTCAATGGCCCGGCCTGCAGATGGTGATGGAGGCCGTGCCGTTTAGCGATCAGACGAGGTTTGCGGTCAGGCTGACGGCAACGGGCACACAGCGGGGCGACGCCGTCGTGTGGGCTTTCGGCGGAGCGCACGAAGAGAAGAACGTCATGTGGGCGTTCGATCCCGTGTTGATGGCGCAGGATGACGGCTGGCGCGAACGCCTCTCCACCGTACTGCTGCGGGGCTTCGAAGAGGGAAGACTCGGGATCGGCGATGCCGGGCTCCAACCGAGTGTGACAAGGCTGCTCGCCAGTAGTGCTACGGCCAGCCCACTCGGATATGGTCTGGTCGACCTCCACGCAAAATCGGAACCGCTTCATTGGGTCGTCTCCAGCGCCGCGGAGGCGAGCCTTGATTCAGACTCGCCGGCGAAGAGTTTCGATGGCGCGTTTCAGGCGGCCAGGGACCTGGGCAGCCGGATTCTGGTGAAGACTCCGGAGCCGCGACTGGACGCTGCGGTCAACGCAGCCATTCATGCCGTCGACGCCATTTACTACCCACCAACGTTCCGGCACGGTTGCATGGCCTGGAACGTGAGGCTGCCGGGCTGGCGCACCATGTACGGAGGCACCGTCTTCGGGTGGCACGAACGGGTGCTGGCTCAGGGCCGGTTCTACATTGCGAGCCAGGTGAGAGACTCCGCGCTCACATCCGCCGATCCCGATCCGGCGACGAGGCTCTGCGAGCAGTCGTCCCGGTCCCGGCTGAATGGTGTCGGCCGCGTGCCGCTGGACGCGGGCCACTATGACTTCCAGTCGCAGATGTTCGATCAGTTGATCCATGCCTGGCGATGGACGGGCTCGCCCGAACTGGAGCAGTTGTTGCGGGACGCCCTGGAGCTTCATTCCGTCTGGATGCGGGAGTGCTTCGACCCCGATGGCGACGGGCTCTACGAGAGCTACATCAATACCTGGCCCACCGACACGGTTTGGTACAACGGCGGAGGCAGCGTCGAGGAATCGGCCTACGCCTACTCGACCCACCGGGCTCTTGCCGAGATGGCCGAGCGCGCCGGAGATCGCGCGGCCGCGGACAAACATCGCCAGGCGGCCGGGCACATCCGGCAGGCCTTGTCGAGCGTGATGTGGCGGAGCGGGAAAGGTCACTACGCGGCCTACATCGAACAGGGCGGCCATCGCCGGGTGCACGAGGATGCCTGGCTGTACAGCCAGTTCCTGCCGATCGATGCCGGCCTTTGCTCGTTTGAGGAGTCGCTGCAAGCTCTGTATTACTGTGAATGGGCGCTCGAAAACGTGCGCCCGAAGTTCGGCGGCAAACGCGTTTGGAGCAGCAACTGGGTGCCGTCGAAATGGAGCGCCCGCGAACTGTACCACGGCGATAACTACCATCTCGCCCTGGCGTACTTCCAAAGTGGGCTCGGAGAGCAGGGATGGGAAATCCTCAAGGGCAACCTGCTCGATTCCGGCTTTGCGAGAGTGGTCCCGGGTTCGCAATCGATGGCAGGGGCGGCGACGGATTTCGGCGATATCCTCCATCCGTTCTGCCGGTCCGTGGTCGAAGGACTGTTCGGCTATGTTCCGGACCTGCCGATGGGGATCGTCCACGTGCGGCCGGCATGGCCGGCGGACTGGCCGGAAGCCTCGATTCAAACTCCGGACTTCACGCTGCGGTACCGGCGGGAGGCGGACACGGAGACCTACCAATTGCGGATGGAGCGGGAAGCCGCGGTAGAGTTCCGGATACCCGTCCGGGCCGGCAAGATCCGCTCTGTCAACTGCAACGGCGCTCCGCTCGAATGGAGCGCGGAGGCAGGGT
>JAPKZC010000285.1 GCA_026394025.1 Candidatus Solibacter sp. | reverse complement strand
CACTGATCGTTCGTCTCGACTAGCTTTTCCAGGTCCTGATTGGTAAGCACTCGCGGCGGTACATAGCAGCCCAGCGCGCTGATCTTGGCGTTTAGCAATGTTTTGTCCTTGAGAGCATAGGTTAACCCAGAGTGCACCCGCTAGGCCAGCGGCGATCTGGTACGATGCGAGACTATGAAGGCCTTGCGACTCGCGCCGTTCGTGATGTTTCCCCTGCTGCTGGGCGCGCAGCAGCCCGATCTCCTGAACTCACTGAGATTCCGCCAGATCGGACCGTTCCGCGGCGGCCGCACGGTGGCGGTCACCGGCGTCCCCTCGCAGCGACACGTACTACTTCGGCGCCGTGGGCGGCGGCGTGTTCAAGACTACCGATAGCGGGCTGACCTGGTTGCCGGTCTCCGACGGCCAGTTGAAGACCGGCTCTGTAGGTGCGCTGGCAGTGGCCGATTCCGATCCCAATGTCATCTACGCCGGCATGGGTGAAGCCTGCGTGCGCGGCAACGCGACGCACGGCGATGGGGTCTACAAGAGCGTGGATGCCGGCCGCACGTGGCGCAACATCGGCCTGGATGACAGCTACCACATCGGCGCTGTGGCCGTGCATCCGAAGAATCCCGATATCGTCTACGTAGCGGCGCTGGGGCATCTGTGGGGACCCAACGAAATGCGCGGCGTCTACCGCACTACGGACGGCGGCGCCACCTGGAAGCAGGTGCTGACGCGCAGCAACAACGCGGGCGCGGTGGATATCGCCATGGACCCCGGCAACCCTCGCGTGCTCTACGCCGCAACCTGGGAAATCAGCCGCAAACCGTGGCGCATGGATAGCGGCGGGCCGGGCAGTGGCCTCTTCAAGAGCACCGACGGCGGCGACAACTGGACCGAAATTTCACGCGCGCCGGGGCTGCCGCGCGGCGTGCTCGGCCGCATCGGCGTCACTATCTCGCCGGCCAACCCCGAGCGCGTGTGGGCGCTCATGGAAGCCGCCGATGGAGGACTGTTCCGCTCCGACAATGGGGGGCGCACCTGGACTCGGGTGAACGAGCAGGCCACCCTGCGCCAGCGCGCCTGGTACTACACGCACATCTACGCCGACCCGAAGAACGCCGACGCTATGTACGCGCTCAACGTGGGAATATACCGCTCGATTGATGGCGGGCGCACCTTCGGCACGATGTCAACGCCGCACGGCGACAACCACGACCTGTGGATTGCGCCCGACGACCCCAACCGCATGATTGAAGCCAACGACGGTGGCGCCACCATCACGCGCGACGGCGGGCGTACCTGGAGCACCGTGGACAATCAGCCCACCGCGCAGTTCTACCGCGTCGCGCTGGACCAGGACTTCCCGTACAACATCTACGGCGCACAGCAGGACAACTCCACCGTGCGCATCCCGAGCCGCACCGCGGGCAGCGGCATTACGCAGGCCGATTGGTACGACGTGGGCGGCGGCGAGAGCGGCTGGGTCGCGCCCGATCCGCGCAATTCCCAGATTGTGTATGCGGGCTCCTACGATGGCTTGCTGACGCGCCAGGACAAACGCACCGGGCAGAGCCGCAACATCAACGCGTGGCCGGACAACACCATGGGCTACGGCGTGGAAGCCATGAAGCACCGCTTCCAGTGGAGCTTCCCGATCCTGTTTTCGCCGCACGACCCCAAGACGCTGTACATCGGTTCCAACACGCTGATGCGGACCACCAACGAAGGGCAGAGCTTCGAAGTGCTCAGCCCCGACCTGACGCGCAACGACAAATCCAAGATGGGCACCTCCGGCGGGCCGATCACGCAGGACAACACCAGCGTGGAGTATTACTGCACCGTGTTCACCATCATGGAATCGCCCGTCGCCAAGGGCGTGATCTGGACGGGGTCGGACGATGGCCTGGTGCACGTGACGCGCGATGGCGGC
>JAPKZC010000034.1 GCA_026394025.1 Candidatus Solibacter sp. | reverse complement strand
CTCCGGTGGATGTTCGGATAGCGCTTATCGCCGCCCCATCGGGTACAGAGGTTGTGAATCGAAACGAGGGGACGCTCGATGTGCTCAAGGTAATAAGCACTGCTCCTACGTCTTCGTAGATTCCAGCCAAATCACTGGCGGCCGGAAAACGCGCGGCAAATACCCGTACAGCCCCGGCCGCCGCAACGCTTCAGAAAGACTCCCCTCTCAAGCCCGAAGTGTCTCCCGACCCTACCCCGGCGGAATACGCCCCACGTTCGCCCCAAGCCACTGCTCAAACGTCTGCAACCGCGGATTCAACCCCCGCGACGCTGCCACATTCCGCGCCGCGCAAAACGCCTCACTGAAGTCGTGGTTGAACTGGAACATATTCCCCAAGTCGTCCGCTCCGGGGAAACCGAACCCGCGATATACGTCGAACGGCACCGCGTTGTATCCCACTTCCTGCCCCAAGGCCTTGCCGAGCGCCGCCGCCATCTCTCCGCCCGTCAGATGTTCGCCCGCGATCCCCACCGTCTTCCCCACAAATTGGCTTCGTTCTTGGAAGACCCCGTAGGCGCACCGCCCGATGTCCTCCGCCGCAATCCCTGGCAGTTTTCTATCCCCCATCGGCAGCGCAATCGCCAACCCGCCGTCCGAACCCCTCTGGGGACCCATGCCGAAATGGATGAAGTTGTCCCAGTAGAACGACGTCAACAGCAACGTTACCGGCAAGCCCGCATCCGTGAAGAAGTGGTTCGCCTCGCCCTTGGCGTCGAAGTGCGGCACCTTGTACTTGCCCATAAGGGTCGGCATCCGATTGTCGCTCAGCGGCACCCAGAGCCGCGAGTCCTCGAGCGTGGACCAGATCACGTGCTCCAGGCCCGCCTGTTTCGCCGCCTGCGCCATCCCCGCCGCCTGCGCCAGTTCCTTCTCCGGCGAAAAATGGTCCCAGAAGAAGGTCACGCAGTACGCGCCATAGGCTCCTGCGAACGCCCGCTTGAGGCTCTCCGCATCGTCCACGTCGCCCGCCACTACTTCCGCGCCGGCCCGCGCCAGCGCCAGCGCCTTCTCCGAATTCACGTCTCGCGTGATCGCCCGAGCCGCGAACCCACCCTCCGCATCCTCCAGAATCGCGCGTACCAGGCCGCTACCCTGCGCGCCCGTCGCACCCACTACCGCAATGATTTTCTTGTCAGCCATAGGAGTTAGAATACCGCACCCCTGAAGTCGCCGGACCGCGCCGTTTAGTATCCTAATCTCTTACGGAGCCAACATCATGACCATTGCCGATCTTGCCCAGATCGCAGGACGCACTTATCCCGCGCGGCGCCGCACGCAGAACCTGGTTGGGGGCGTGAGCCCCATCCAGGCCACCAACTTCTCCATCGGTAACGTCACCCTGGAGCCCAACGGGGGCCAGGTGCCGTGGCATAACCAGGAACAGGAAGAAGTCTACTTCATAATCGAAGGCACCGGCGAAATGTGCCTCGGCGAGGAGCGCATGACGCTTCACTCCGGGCAGGCCGTCTACATCCCGCACAAGGTCTTCCACCAGTTGACCAATATCGGCGACACCCCGCTGCGCATGCTCTACTGCTACGGCCCAGCCGGCGACGTCGCCCACTGGCGGCAGGAACTCGACGGCACGCTGCCCCGCGCCGGCGTCGATGTCCCCGCGCTCCCCGCCGGAGCCCGCCCGCANNNCGTAAACCACTACATCCATGAGCGAAAAAACCATCCATTCCGCGGGCATCATCATGAACGGCGTCACCGGACGCATGGGGCTGAACCAGCACCTGCGCCGCTCCATCTACGCCATCATGCAGCAGGGCGGCCTCAAGCTGGGCCCCAGCGAAGTCATCATGCCCAAGCCGATTCTGGTGGGCCGCAATGCCGCCAAACTGGAGGCCATCAGCGCCGAATGTGGCGGCATCCCCTGGACCACCAATCTCGATGAGGCGCTCGCCAGCCCCGAGTACTCCATCTACTTCGACTCGCAGACCACCGACCGCCGCGCCGCCGACGTCACCAAGGCGATCGCCGCCGGCAAGCACATCTACTGCGAGAAGCCGGTCTCCGACAGCCTCGAGGTGGCGCTCGGGCTGCTTCGCCTTGCCGAGAAGGCAGGCGTCAAGCACGCCGGCATGATGAAGTTGAAGACTCTGATGGACCTGGGCTTCTTCGGCCGCATCTTCAGCGTGCGCGGCGAATTCGGCTATTGGGTCTTCGAGGGCGACACCGTCCCCATTCAGCGCCCTTCCTGGAACTACCGCAAGGAAGCGGGCGGGGGCATCATCATCGACATGCTCTGCCACTGGCGCTACGTGCTCGACAATCTCTTCGGGCCGGTGAAGGCCGTCTCCTGCCTGGGCGCCACCCACATCCCTACCCGCTGGGACGAAGCCGGCAAGCCCTACAGTTGCACGGCCGACGATTCGGCCTATGCCACCTTCGACATTGCTGGCAAGGACGGCGCCATCGTGGCCCACTTCAATTCGTCCTGGGCCGTCCGCGTGCGCCGCGACGACCTGCTCACCATCCAGGTGGATGGCACCAGGGGCACCGCCGTCGCAGGGTTACGCCACTGCTGGACACAGCACTACGGCAATACCCCGCGCCCCGTCTGGAACCCCGACGTGGATAGCCCGCTCAACTACTTCGATGGCTGGCAGAAGGTCCCCGAGCAGGACACCTTCGACAACGCCTTCAAACGCCAGTGGGAGCTCTTCCTGCGCCACGTAGTCAAGGACGAGCCATGGCGCTGGGGCCTGCTGGAAGGCGCCAAGGGCGTGCAGCTTGCCGAGAAAGGCATCGAGTCCTGGCAAAAGCGCGCCTGGGTGCAGATCCCCGACCTTTGTTAAGTGCCGGGGCTGCCGCGGCGCCCCATTGCACACGTGTGCATTTTCACTCGCGGTTATTGTATGATGGAACGGATCAACCTTCAGGAGGTGTCGTAACATATGAACCGAGTACGTTCAATTGAGAGGTTGCTGGCCTTACTGGCAGCCATTCTGATTTCCTCTTTCACGCTTTTCGCACAATCGGACCTTGGCTCGATCCAGGGCTTCGTGAAAGATCCATCCGGGGCGACGGTGCCAGGCGCCAAAGTCACCCTTCACAACAACGCAGGTTTGGAACGTACCATCCAGACCAACGACGCCGGCTATTTTGCCGTCGCCAGCATCCCGGCCGGCCTATATTCGGTCGCGGTGGAAGCGGCCGGCTTCAAGAAGTACGACAGCAAAGATAACAAGCTCGATCCCAGCGCATCGTTGGCGATCGATATCACGCTGACGGTTGGCGCCGCCAGTGAAACCGTGGAAGTGACCGCAACCGCCGTGGCCCTGCAAACCGAGTCGGGCTCGGTATCGCGTCTGGTCACCCGCCAGCAGATCGATGCGCTCGAACTCAACGGACGCAACCCCATCTTCATGGCGAACCTAGTCCCCGGCACGCGCGGCGGCAACCTCGCCGGCCTCTCGTTCAGCTTCAGCCAGGGCCCGAGCAACATTAACGGCGCCCGCACCGCGGAAAGCCTGATCACCTACGACGGCGCTCCCGCGGTCAGAACCCGTTCCAACGGCACCAGCCTCGGTTCCGCCGACGTGGATTCCACCCAGGAAATTCAGATCCTCACCGCCAACTATGCCTCCGAATACGGACGCTCCTCGGGCGGCCAGATCCGCATCATCTCCAAAACCGGTGGTCAGCAGTTCCACGGCGCGGCATACGATTACGTCCGCAACGCGGTCTTCAACTCCAACACCTGGACTCGCCACGCGGCCCGGCGTTCCTGCAACTCGACAAGGTCCCGCACAACGTCTACAACCAGTTCGGCTACAGCATCGGCGGACCGGCCTACATCCCCGGCAAATTCAATAAGGAAAAGAACAAGTTCTTCTGGTATTGGGGCCAGGAGTGGGTCCGCTACCGCTTCCTCGATACCAGTTCGCAGACCGTCCCCTCGCTGCTCATGCGCCAGGGCGATTTCAGCGAACTGCTCAACCCCACGAATATTTACTACGGCAAGGTCATGGCCATCAAGGATCCGGCGACGGGCATTGCGTTCCCGGGGAATATCATCCCCAAGAACATGCAGAGCCCGAGCGGCCTCGGCATCCTCAAGGCGTCGCCCGCTCCCAACCTGGCCAGCCCCATCAACGGAACCCAACTCTGGTTCAGTTCCGCCATCCACCCGCAGAATCAGCGCAAGGATACGCTCTCCGCGGACATCAACTTCAGCGACTCGCAGCGCATCCAGTTCCGCCGCATGAACTTCGCCTTCTGGGAATATCAGCCGCTCGACGGCGGCAGCCCCTTCACGCCGAAGTACTTCGATCGCCCCAATCAGACCAACTCCTTGAACTACGTGTGGACCGTCAGTCCCACCAAAGTCAACGAACTGCTGGTCACGGTAAGCCTCGATGACGTTTACATCCCCGTGGATACGGCGCACTTCCTGGATCGCACCTCGGTGGGCATCACCTATCCCTACATCTTCCCCGTAGGCAAACTGATCCAGAACCGCATCCCCACCGTCAACATGTCCAGCTTCTCGGGTCTCAACGGCGGTCCGTATCCCTCGCACTCGGCCGGCCCCATCTACGCCATCTCCGATGGCTTCACCTGGATCCGCAATAACCACACGTTCAAAGCCGGCTTCTCCTACGAAAAGTCGGGCGAGAACGATAACGACGAAATCAACGTCAGCGCCTGCCCCACCTGCACCAACAACCAGAACGGCCAGTTCTCCTTCACCGACGCCCGTTCGGGACAACCCACCAGCGGCGCGGCCGTGGCGAATGCCGCTCTCGGTCTGTTCGACACCTACTCCGAACTCGGCCAGCGCGCCTACACCATCTTCCGCGGCAGCATGTATGAAGGCTTCGCGCAGGATTCGTGGAAGGCCAGCCGGAAGTTGCACATCGATTTCGGCGTGCGTTATACCGTTCAGGTGCCGCACAGCGCGCTGTGGCGCAACATGGCGGTCTTCGACCCCAGCCTCTACGATCCCTCCAAGGCCGTTGGTATGGACCCCAAAACCGGCGCTGTGATTCTGACTGCCGGCAGCGATCGCTACAACGGTCTGGTCATCCCCGGCACCGGATTCCCGGATTCCGCCAAGGGCCGTTTCCCGGAAGCCAACGGCGCCTATGATTTCATGTTCCGCGGCGGCAAGACCCCTTCGCAGTACTCCAACATCCACTACGATCAGTGGCAGCCGCGCCTCGGCATCGCCTACCAGTTGACGCCGGGCACGGTGCTTCGCACTGGCGCGGGCCGTTTCTATACCCGCCTGGGCGTCAGCGATTCCATCTTCCTCGGCGGCAACCCGCCCTTCCAGCCCACTGCCAACGTCTCCTTCGGCAACGTGGACAATCCCGGCGGCGTCTCCGCCAACTCCCTGCCGCTCACCGTCACCACCCCCTGCAGCGCGAAGCCAACATCAATCAGCCCACCCCCGCTGTGATCGCCGCCAACCCCGGCGTCCAGATCGACGCACTGCGCCCCTACAAAGGCTATAACTCGATCCGCATGAGCGACAACGTGTCGCGCTCCATGTACCACTCCCTGCAGTTGAGCTGGAACAAGCGCTACTCGCACGGCTTCACCGGCGGCGTCTCCTATACGCTCTCCAAGAGCATGGACTTCGGTTCGGCCCAGCGCGACATCATCCCCAATACCTACAATGCCGCCGACATGTATGGCCAGTCCGATTTCGACGTGCGTCACATCTTCATCGCCAACTACTCCTACGATCTGCCTTTCTTCCGCAACGCTACCAAGCTCAGCGGCAAAATGCTGGGCGGCTGGCAGATTAGCGGCATCACCCAGTCCCAGACCGGCACTACCTGCGGCGTTGCCACCAGCAACGACTACGCGGG
>JAPKZC010001166.1 GCA_026394025.1 Candidatus Solibacter sp. | reverse complement strand
GTAGACGCGGACCTGGTCCTGGCAGAGCACGTACACGCCCGGCGTGACCTGGCAGGCGCTGTACTCACCCAGCAGCTCGCCACCGGCCCCGTAAACGTACTGCTTCGACGACAGCAGCGTGGTCCCGCCGAAGTGCTTGAACAGCCGCTGGCGGCGGGCCGAATACTGATACGTTTCCGTCCCGTTCGGCGCGCTCACGGACGTCATCTGGTTTGTTGCGTCGTAGCCCGCCGTCACCCCGCCGAGCGGCGTCGGCCAATTGGTCAGGTTTCCATTGCTGTCGTAGACGTAGCCCGTCCCGCTGAGGCGGTTCGTTGCCGGGTTCACCGTCATTTGCACGGAAAGTCCGCTCCCTTTCGTCACGTTCTGCTGCAACCGGTTGCCAAATCCATCATACGTCCAGCTCAGGCCCCACTCCGGGCCCGTGGTCGTCGCGCTGGTCAGGCGCCCGAGCTGATCGTACAGGTAGGTGACCTCCTCGCCGCTCACGACGTCTCTGCGCCTGTAGAGCCGGCCGTCGTTCGAAGCGCCCTGAGCCGCGTACTCATACTGCAGATTCACGCTCATGCCGGGCTGCGCCCAGACTTGGCTGGTGATCTGTCCCAGCGTGTTGTACTCGAACGTCTCAGCCAGCATCCCGTCCGCCGTCACCGGCGACGCTCCCAGGTTCACCTGCGCCGGCCGCGTCAGCGACTTCAACTGCCCGGCGGCGTTGTACGCCGCACCGTTTGCAATCTGCAGCGACTGCGCATTCGGCAGGCTGATGTTCTGCAGGCGGCTCATGGGGTCGTAAGCGTAATCCAGCGTCAACCGGGGCCGCGCCGTGTATCCCCCTTGGCCGTCCGGCACCGCCAACTGCGGGTACTGCATCCGGATCAGACGGCCATAATAATCATACTGGTAGTCGACCGTCGCCGAAATGGCGTATTGCGGCGTGTACCCGGTGAGAAGGTTTTGCGACTTGCTGACGATCTGCCCGGGACGGTTGTAGCGGAAGTGCTCCACCACCCCATTCGATTGCGTAACCACACGTCCACACCCGCGTCAGGCGTTCGTAAGCGTCATAGGTGTATGTCTCCCGATTACCGTTGGCGCCGGTCTTTTCCAACAGCTGCGTGCCACCCCAGGTGTAATTCGTGAAGCCATTCTCGGGCATCAAAGTTTGAATGAGGTGCTGCTGATAGTCATAGGTGAATGTACGCGTCTGCGGCGTCCCATCGCGCGTCATGCTCACGTTGGTCAGCTTGTTGAACGCGTTGTAGGTGTAGTAAGTTTCCAGGGGCGGATTATTCCCTCCGGCCGGATGTTGCTCTTTGACCAAGGTCAGATTGCCAAATGCGTCCTGTGTGTAGCGCTTCCATTTGCCCACCGGATCCGTCACCGTCACCGTGCTGCCTTCGTAAAGATACGTGGTTGACCCGGCACTCGAGGGCAGTAACGTCTGCGTGGTTCTGCCCAACACGTCGTAGGTGTACTCCGTCCACACCGCCGTTTCGTCGAGGGCACGCGGCCGCGATACCTTCTTCACCTTCCCCAGCGGCGAGCAGGCGCACGCGGCATATGTGGTGTCGACAATTGAGAACGGGTTTCCGGTCCCAGTGCCCGACTCCTCCTTCACAGTCCGCCCCAAGCCGTCGAGATACGACTTCGTCCACCGTCCATTGATCGTGGCGACCATTTGCGGCGCGCTGGTCGAATACGTATAGGTGGTCACTGCTCCTGTGGGTGACGTGGAAGTCGCAGGCCGGCTGGCCGAGTCATACCCGATGCTGAGCGTGGCTGCGTTGGGTCCAGTTTCCTGGGTCAGACCTAGAATCGCATTGTAGGTCGCGGACGTCGCCAGATTCGAATTTGAATTCGGCGTCACTGTCGATGGCAGCATGTAATTCGTCGCCGCCGTGACCTCCGATGTCACACGCAATCCGGCATCCTTCCCCTGCGCGATTACGACTCCACCCGTGTTATAGGCGAAATACACGCGCGTGGAGCCGTTTTGCATTGACATCGTCCACGACAGGTTCCCGCGGAGGTAGTTCGTATTGCTGTAGGCGGCATCGTGCAGGCGTTCGCTGTCCGACTCCGGCATCGCTGTCAACTGCGTGGGCGTAGCCGGGTTGGCATAGTCGTCATAGCCGTTTTGAACCACCGTCGTGGTCGTGCCCCCCGCGGTCAACGTCGCAGTCAGCAACCGGTTGCGGATATAGGCGTTCACGTGGCTCGCGTCCGATAAATACGTGTTTTCGTAGGTCCTCCTCTTGGCCGGCGGGTCGTTATAATCGTAGACCACCTGTCGCGTCAGGTTGCCGTAGGCGTCCAGCGTCTGCGCCACATGTGAGCTGGGGGAGCCCAGCCCTGGATCCAGCGTGTCGTATGCGTCGGAGACGTACGGATTACCGCTCGACGTCGCCGCCCACACGTAGCCCTTCCAGTGGACGATCGTCAGGCCGGGCCATGTCCGTTCCTGGTAGTTCTGCAGCAATCCCGCGTACGCGGAAGCCGTGTCGGTGTCGAACCAATAGTACTTCGCCGCCCCGCTCGTCGTGTCCACCACGATCCGGTAGATGTGAATCTGGCGCCCGGCATCGCTCCCATCGACCAGGAAGCTGTGCTCTATCGGCGGCGTGCCGTTGCCTGAATGCACCACGCGGCCGGTGACTTCGCGGTAGGTTTTGTAGTTTGAATACTGGTTTGGGCCGTAACCCCAGCCGATGATTCCGCCATAGGGCAGCGTCACCTGATACAACTCTCCGCCCGGATTATGCAGAAACGTCGTGCTCAGATTCGGCGTCACGTTCAGCAGGCCCGAGAGCACCTTCGTCGTTCCGAACGGCGCGTTGGCAAATGGATCCACCAGATTCACCGGCGAGTAGCTGAATGTGTAGTTCTCGCTGCCGCTATAGGCCGCGTCTATGTTGGTCAGGTGCGGCGTCGGATCAGAGCTATACCGGAACGAGTAACTGTGCGGGCTGTTGAGGCCGCGCCCGCGCGGATCGTCGATCCATTCCAGGCGCGCGCTCGAATTCGCCCAGGCCGCGTTCGCCCCGGCAAGGTAACCGAGCTTGATCTGGTTGCCGTTGGAGTCCTGAACGAGCGTTGGATACATGGTCCCGGCGTCGTCTTCGTTGCCCCAGGAGGTTGAGCCAAACTGCCAGAATGTGCCGTCATTGGACCACAGTTTCCCCGTCGCCGAGTCGTAGGTGATATAAATGCTCTCGTTCGACGTGAATAAGCCGTTGCCAGCCGCTGTGAGCCGGTATTCCGCGCCCGTTGAATCGGTATAGATAAACGAGTTGATGCTCCAGAAATCGGTGTACAGCGGCTGCAGCGAGCCGACCTGCAGTTTCCAGCCGAAGCCGTAGCCGACATCCTCGCCCAGCTTCCAGATCGCCTCCACTCCGCCCGTAGTGTCCTTGCGCCATTGCTGCGAATTGTAGCTCAGATTCACAGCCACTCCGGTCGACCCGCGCCCCACCGCTTTCAATAATGGCACGGTGTAGTTCAAATTGCCGGAATTCATGTCGATATTCTCGCCGCCGGCACCCCAATACGCACCCAGCGGCTTCACGCCCGTCCGGCGCGGATCGAAGGCGCCCGCGACCGGCGTGCGCAGGGTCCGCACCGAAGCGGCGCCGAAGTTCAGGTGCAGGTCGACGGTCTGAATAATGTACGTATAACTAGTATCAGGCAATACCGACGTGTCGGTGAATCCCGCATTGGGGAGCGAGGTCAAATAGACGTTATTGCGATAGATATTGTAGCGCCAGAGCCCGATCTGGTCCGGCGGCTCCTCCACCCCGCGCCAGCGCAGGTCCACCCGGTTCGCCGCTGTCGAGGCCGCTATCGTCGACAGATCCACCGTCGGCGGCGTGATGAGGTCCAGCACAAACAACTGGGCCAAGGCAATGCCATTGCCGGCCGGAGTCTGTTGCACGCCCACGCCCGGCCGCCCGCTCGCAAGCGCCGGCGACGGCGTGCCCCAGTAGCAATGCCGGCGGTCGATCATCAGGCTGATATTGCCGTCCGGACGCACCAGGGCCCGGACTTCGCTTCCATTGCGCACGCCTAAAGGAAAGGTCGAAAGCAACTGAATCGATCCGCCCACGCGGCTCACCACCGTAACCGTCGACGCGCACCCGCTGGCCGGATTGCCCGATCCGTCCAGCGCAATTTGTACCGCATAGTACGACCCCTGCGGCTGCGCGGGCGGCGGACTCGGTGGGATCGACGTGTGCAACGCGTCCATGCTGGCCCGCAGGTACACTGTGTACTTTCCACCACAGCTGGTCAGTCTTAGCTTCGCGACAGTCTCATAAAGCGATTGCGCTTCAGTGGAAATCGCCGAGCCCGCGCCCGTGGAAGTCAGCCCCGACGCCCCACCACTCACGGTTCCATTCGCCTGCCAATAGGCCGGATTGATGGTCGTGAAAGCGTCGCTGCGGTAGAACGGCATGCCCCACAGTTGAGTGCCGCCCAGAAGGAGCACGAGCGAGAGACCGCGCAGCGTGTTCTTCATTTCGCCACCGCCGGAGCCAGGGTTGGAATGCCCACCAGGCGTTCGAGCGAAAAGTCCTTACGGAATTTGCGCATCTCCGTCTCGATTTCTTCCTTCGAGTGCCGGCCGCGCTCATAGACCGTCGCATGCGCGAGGGATGCCTTCGCCGTCACGGCCCGCGCCTGCCCCAGATGCGCACCCGACAGCAGGACGATCGCATTCTTGCCGTCGTCGCTGAGTTCATAGCGCCAGCCCGTGAGTGCCGTGTCTTTCGCCTCCAGCGTCCCCAGGTCCGGCCGCCGCGGGTCGTCATAGGTGCCTTTGCCCGTCATCGGGACAACCACGACCAGCCGCTCGGCCCAGCCGTCCCCGACCACCCGCCCCTGCGCCTGGACAAGCCCCGGCAGCACAGTCAGAAGCAAACCCATGGAAAAAGAGACAGTTTTGAATCGCATAAGAGCCCTCACAGCCGCCACCGTCAGCACTTCCATTCGGTCCTGAACGCAACAAACGAGCCAATAGAGAACACACCATCAGCGCGGAAAGTCCGAAGGAGGTCCCTATGGTCACGAAACTTCAACGGCACAGGAACCCGGCAATCAGGACCCGCCGTCACAAATTCCCCCCCCCCCCTAATGCAAGAGGTATTATGGGTCAACGTAAAAATATTTCGTCCACAATCTGAACTTTGCCGTAGGGCATACAGAACGACGATTGTAGAAGGACGCATCCGTTCGGCGCCGTGCGCGCCAGCCCCATTCAACGGACGCCCCCCAGGACCGGGCGTTGCTCTGGGCGTGGACTCGCCAGAGGTCCTTGCGCAGCGGGGACCGGATGCGCCGAGGCCGCGGTTCACTGGCTGCGGCGGAGGCGGAGGCGGGGCGGGATCCACGATGGGGACAGCCGCCATTTCTCGCTCCGTTGAAAGTCACGCCACGACCGGCTTTGTCTTCTGAGTTTGAAGCCCCGGCCGATGGCCGGGGGAATGTCGTAACGCGGCACCGTCGGAAGCTGTGTCACAGGTGGCGCCGCGGACGAATTGCCCCCGGACTGTGACTTTCATCGCTAGCGGAGGCCCGCAGGGCCAGGGGGACTCCCTGGCAGCCCGTGGCAGAAGTGGGTTGGCGCCCCCAATGGGTACAGCCCCCATTGGGGGCGCACGGCGATTTTCGCGACGGGCTGCCAAACTCGGTCAGAGCTCTAAATCCTGCTACCGGCGAGAAATGGCTGCAGTCCGTGTTTGGGGCGCACGGCGACCTTCGCAACGGGAGGCAAGACTCGTTCAGAGCCCTAAATCCTACTGCCGGCGAGAAATGGCTGCAGTCACCATCCGGGCGGACAGCGACTTTCACTCTCCTGGAAGTCCGCAACGGGGACATGCGGCACTGCCGCGGCTTCTCCACGCCTCTCTGGCCGCCTGGCAGCGTGCGCTCGCATCCGGGCGCGGTTGCGGGCGGCTGCAGCGGAATTCGACTCAGCCACAGCGTGGCAAGCCCAGAGGCGCGACCGGGGGGTCGCGCGCGGACGAGGGCGTCCGCCCCACCTTGGTGCGGATGGGGGTCATAGGTGGATGCCTCTTGTGGATTGCCAGGCGGCCAGGGCTGTGGCTATTGCCAAGTCGTCGTGTTGGGTGGTGGGTTGGTCGGTGAGGCGGGTGATTTCGGCGAGGAGGGCTGCGCGGTCGTGGAGACGGGTGGGGATGGAGAGGCGGCGCTTCTCGAGCAGGATGCGGAGGGCGGTGAGGAGGTCGCGACGGGGGACGAGGGCGCCTCCGGTGGCGTGGTCGGAGTGGGCGGCGGTGCCGGAGGTGATGGTGATGGGGGCGAGGGTGGCGGTGAGGCGAGCTTTTCGGAAGAGCTCGACGACGGGGGCGCCGACGCCGCTGGCATCGACGACGAGGGTGCGGTGCGGGGCGCCGAAGGCGAAGGGGCCGAGGGTGGAGGCGAGGTGTTCGAGCGAGGCGGAGCGGAGGAAATCGGCGACGCGGTCGACGATGCGGAGGTAGGGTGTCGCAAGGGGGATGCGCTCGACGTGGAGCAGGTAGAGGTGGAACTCGCGGTGGGGCTCCCAGGTGACGGGGTCGAAGCCGGGAGCGATTTCGTGGAGGCGGGCGAGCAGGGCTATGGCGGCAGGGTCGTGGCGCTGGCCGAGGTCGAGGCCGAGGTAGATGTGGGGAGGGAGGGGTGTCATGCTGGAGGCCTCAATCGCGGAAGTAGGGGCGGCCGTGGTTGGCGGGTTCGAGGTTGGGGTCGAAGGCGGCGTCGAAGAGCTCGCGGGGGAAGATGGCAAGGTCGGAGGCGAGGAATTCGCAACAGAATTCACGGCGGAAGGCGGTCTCGCCGAGGGCGAGGCGCTGTTCGTCGAGGAAGGCCTGCGAGATGCGCGGGCAGGCGGCGGCGGGGACGCTGACGCGGCGCCAAAGCGGGTCGGCGGAGTGCCAGGTGTCGTAGAAGAAGCCGCACTGGGCGCCCGGGGTGGACATGAGCCAGAGGGCGCCGCCGGAGACGGCAAGGGTGGGAGTGAGGGCATGGTAGAGGGGGTCGGGGACGAAAGCGGCTTCGTCGACGAGGAGGAGGGAGACGGCGGAGAAGCCGCGGACGTTGTCGGCGGAGCCGGGGAGGGCGACGAGGCGGGCGTGGTTGGGCAGGACGAGGGAATAGGGGTTGAGGCTGTCCATTGACCTTGACCGCAGTCCCCGTTTTGCGCCACTGGCGGCCCCGGTTCTGGTAGTTGCCGATCAGGCGCTTCTTCTTCGTGGAACCAGGCGCAATGGACGGCTTCGAGGGCGGTGACGGTGGACTTGCCCCACTGGCGGGTGCAGCACAGGATCAGGCGGGGCGAGGTGGAGGCGAGGACTTCGGCCTGGATGGGGTCCGGTGAGAAGGCGAGGTTCGAGTTTGCCCAGAGGATGGGGTTGAATTGGCAGGCCACGCCGCGAGTGTTAAAGCTGAGGCCCATGCGGCGGCGCCTCCAGCGGGTCCCGGGGCAGGGCGTGGTACTTATCCAGGGCGCGCAGGAGGGCGGTTTGGGCGGCGGGGTAGGGTTCCAGGATTTCCATGAGAATGGCGTTGAAGTCGACCCAGGGGATGTCGCCCTTGATTTCGTTATGCTCGCCGGGCGCGGGCGCAATTTGGGTGTAAAGCCGGATGGGAGTGAAGATAGCGTTGAGGGTGGATGTCATTGGAGCTCGCCTTGGGGATCGAATTTCGGGTCAGGAACGGGTGATTTGGGGCCATTTTCCGGCGCGGCGGGGAAGCTGAAGAGACGGAAGGGCGGGCGATTTTCCGCGATGGTTTGGTTTTCGGGGGCGCCGGAGGGCGGTGGAGCGGCTTTCGCGGGATTCGCGGTTGGGGCCGCTGGGTTCGTTCCGCAATT
>JAPKZC010000839.1:12308-14138 GCA_026394025.1 Candidatus Solibacter sp. | reverse complement strand
CGCGCGCAGAACTACAAATCCCTGAAGCAATCTAGCTACGACAAGACCGGCGGCAACAGCGATCGCTGGCCGATCGCCGCGGGCGGCGTGCAGGAAGTATTCAACGCCACCGGCGCGGGCGTGATCACGCACATCTGGTTCACGATTGCCGCGCAGAGCAACGATCATCTGAAGGAGTTGGTGTTGCGCGGCTACTGGGATGGCAACGCCAAGCCCAGCGTGGAAGTCCCGGTGGGCGATTTCTTCGGGCTGAATCTGGGGATCTACCAGATCTACGAATCGCAGTACCTGGCGTGCTCGCCGGGGCGCTCCCTGAACTGCTACTTCGCCATGCCGTACAAGCGTTCGGCGCGATTCACGGTGACCAATGAAGGGGCGCAGCAGATCGGCAGTTTCTATTCGAACATCGATTACATGGCGGTGCCGAAGCTGCCCGACGACTCGCTTTACTTTCACGCGCAATACCGGCAGAACGCGCCCTGCGTGCCGGTGGCGTCGGCCGGGCCGAAGCTCAATCCGGACGGCAAGCAGAACCACGTCTATTTCGAAACGCGCGGACGCGGCCACCTGATGGGCGTTACCCTCGGCGTGCTGCAGAACGCCAACGGCTGGTGGGGCGAAGGCGACGACATGATCTTCGTCGACGACGAGAGCAAGCCCGTGATCGTCGGCACCGGTAGCGAGGACTATTTCCTGGGGAGCTGGAATTTCGGCGGCCAGTGGGCCGCGGCGCAGTTCGCCCACGCGCAGTACGGAGCGCCGCTGATCGTGAATCCGGAGCGCACCGGCGGCAAGTACTGCTGCTATCGCTGGCACGGCGACAATCCGGTGACCTTCGAACGCTATATGAAGCACACCATGGAGCACGGTCACGCCAACGATCGGGGCGACAACTTCTACTCCGCGGGGTACTGGTATCAGAGCACGCCGTACACCGACTTCCCGGCGCTGCCCCCGGCGGCGCAGCGGATTCCGGTGGTCAGGGCGGGGTAGCGCGGCGCGCTTTCATCGACAGACGACGGCATTTGCACCGCGCAGAATAATCTCGTTTACAAAGTACTTGCTAATGTAAAGCACTTACCGTAAGCTGATAAGTGGCGGACCGCGCGCCGGCCGGCAGCGAGGCCGGCTTCAGGCGATCGATTCAGCCGCGGAGATTCTCATGTATCCATATCTCGTGTTTCTGCTCATATTTTTCGGGGCGCCGACGCTCCTGCTGGGATGGCACATGCGCCGTGAAACGGCGCGGTATCGTCGCACGGCCCTGTGGCTTCTGCTGTTCGTATGCACCGCCGGATGGTTTTGGGATTGGCTGTCCTGGCGCACGGGTCTGTGGCGATACGATACCGCGCCCACACTGGGCGTGTGGATCGCAGGCCTGCCGGTCGAGGAGTTCGTGGGGTTTTACGTGCTGAGCACCGCCCTCATGTTTCTGGTCGTTTTGACGGTATTTCGGAGGACGAGGCATGTTTGAGCATTACAGCTATCTTGGCTACACGCTGATGTTCTGCCTGCCGCCAACCGTTCTCCTGTGGGTTCGCGCGGAATTCGCGCGCGCGATGCGGAAGGATCTCGGGGGTATTCTGCTTGCCACTGCGATCATCTCTGTGTACGGTAGCGTGATCTGGCCGGTTGCGATGCGGTGGGGTTGCTGGAGCTATCGGGAAAGCTGGATTCTGAACCGCAAGCTGTTCGGCTATGTCTTCGTCGAAGACGTGGTGTGGTGGGTGCTCGTGAGCTTTCTCTTCGCGTCCTTCGTATCCCTCTCCACGCGATGGGAGGCATCGGGGCGGGACGTGACCGTCGGGGAACTGCGGGGGTTGTCGAGGG
>JAPKZC010000839.1:0-12211 GCA_026394025.1 Candidatus Solibacter sp. | reverse complement strand
GGAGAGGAATATGACGATTCACACTGCCGCGGCGACCGGGGCATTGACAGCCGCATGGCTGTTTCGCTTGCCGCGGGTGGAGTGGCTGCTTGTGGTTCTGGCAATTGCCGGAGTGTTTGCGGCGGAACTGATGAACTGCGCCGTCGAAAGGCTTGCGCCGCGCAGGGACCAACAGTTGAGCAGTGAAGTGCGCCTGCTGAAGGATTCCGCCGCGGCGGCCGTTCTGATCGCTTCCGGAGCGGCGGCAGTCATCGGGGCCGCGATCTTCGTTCCGCGTGGCCTTGCAGCATTCCGATAACGCCCGGGAACGCGCGGTAGCGTCGCCCTGGGATGGTGCGGCCGCTCTATTGCAGCGTAATCAGTTGACGCTGCACACCGCCGGAGAATGCCGCGGGCTGGGCCGCCTGGATGTACGGAACGCGCGCGTGCTGGTGGTGCGCATGTCGGGCAACTGGGACGATGGCGGCAACCTGGCAAACGATATGGGGGGCTTGGGTGAGGTGCGGCTGATCGGCAAGTCGGTGTGAGGGGCGGCGTCGTCAGCGGCCAGCCGGTACAGAGGTCTTTTCCATCCGGCTTTTGTAATCGCGAGGCGACGCCCCGATCACGCTGCGGAATACCAGCCCGAAGTAGCTCTGATCGCAGAAACCGACGTCCTGGCTGACTTCGGCGATGGACTTGTCGGTGGTGGTGAGCAGGACTTCCGCTTTGGCGATGCGGAAGTGATTGAGATAAGCCACAAAGGGCTGGCCGGTCACCTGCTTGAAGAAGCGCATGAAGTTGGATTTGCTCATGCGGACTACGAGGGCTGCCTGTTCGACGGTGATGGGTTCGCCGAAGTTGCGGTCGATGAACTCGAAGAGCGGCGCAAGGCGTTCGAAATCGCGCTGCTTGCGAAGGTAGATATCCTCACTGCCGCGAAACGCCGAGTAATGGTTCACCAGCAGGACGAGAATCATTTTCAGGTAGGTCTTGACGGAGAGGCGACCACGGTAGCTCCTGGTGGGCAGTTCGGCCGCGGCGCGCGTCATCAGGTCGAACGCCTGGGCGGGAATGCCGGTACGGGCGGGAATGACATGCGGGAAGCCATCGTCCTGTACCAGGAAAGGCATCAGGTATTCGATATCGTCTCCGGTCATTTCCGTACCGCGGATGAGTTCGGGCAGAAAGTAGAGGGCGGCGGCTTTGACGGGAGTGCGTACGAAGGCACTCATGCGGTGCAACTGAGTGCTGCCGACGACGAAGAGGTCGCCCTGTTTCATCGCGAGGCGGCGGCCTTGCACTTCGTACGTCACTTCGCCGGATTGAAGGTAGAGGATTTCGAAGTAGTCGTGCCGATTGAGCCGGATGTCGTGCTTGCTGCCGAATTTGAGGAAGCGGACGTCAATCGGGAATTCCGTGAAGAAGGGCCAGACCTGGACCATCTGCGCGTTGATCTGGGGCTCGATGATCGAATAAGCGTCCTCCCAATGTGCACGGACGAAAGCCCGCATGCATGCCTCACACGAACGTGGTGTTCCCTAGATCTCAGTATATTCGGTTGCATCGAGGTGGATACTCTGAGGATCGCGCCGAATATTCTGTGAATCCTATCACCAACAGGGAAGCGCGCGGGCGGCGACCTCATTGTGGTTTCACCAGGGCCATTGGAGCGCGGCTGCCGTCGATGGTGGTGTCCCAGTGGAGTAACTCCACCACGTGGGGGTTGGAGCCGTCCATGCCCATCGTCCAGACCGGCCGCTTGTCGGTGCGTTGCTCGGCGTAGGCTTTGCGACTGGTGGCACTGTATTTCCAGTAGATCTCGTCGCACAGCCGGAAGCTGATCCACTTGCCGTCGGGCGAGACTGCGGGAGATGTGGCGGCCAGCTTGAGGGAAGTCAGTTGTATATGATTGGCGCCATCGGGATCCGACATGAAGAGCCGAGCGTGTTCGGCATGGTCACCTGCCAGGGGTTCTGCGGCTGCCGGACGCACCAGCCTTCGGCGGAGAAAAATAAGAACAGCTTGTTCTTGGCGATGTTGTAGCCGGTGTCGCCCAAATGCTGCACCTGCGGCGGCTGATGGAATCGCGGCCGATGCTCAGCGGCGTTCCCGATAGGTCCACGATCGAAGGCGACGCGGGCGCCGGTGTGACGCTGGTCCGCGTGCGCCGCGGCGATGGATACCTGATGGCTTACGTCTCCAACGGCAGGCCTGTAACTCTGAACATGACGGCGGTGCGTGGCCGCAAACTCCGCGCCTGGTGGTTCGACCCGCGAACTGGCGCCGCACGGCGCATCGGAGAGTTCACGAATAAGGGAACCCAGGCGTTTACGCCTCCGGGCGAGCCGGGACGTGGCAACGATTGGGTGCTGGTGCTGGACGACGGGTCCAGGAGGTTCCCCGCGCCGGGCGTGCCGCTCGCGAGAAAGTGAGGCGATTCTCAGAAGAACCGGCAGAATTCTTATAGCGTTCGGACGCGCGCGGGCTTAGACTAAACTGCGACACCGGTCCGCGGCGGATCCGGCAATGGAGGTGTGGATTGCGAAGACGAGATCTGATTTCGCTGATGGCGCTTGCGCCCGCTATCCCGGCGCGGATGGCGCTGGCCCAGGAAAAGGTGGAACGTGCGACGCGCGGCCTGCCGTCCCCCAAGATCAAAGATGTGAGCGTGATTGCCACCCAACCAGGCGGATCGCGGCTGGTGGTAGTGAAGATCACAACGGACCAGGACGGGCTGGTCGGCTATGGCTGCGCGACCTTCACGCAGCGCGCGGACCTGGTGGTGCCGGCGGTGGAGAAGTATCTCAAGCCGTTCCTGATCGGCAAGCCCGCGGACCGAATTGAAGACACGTGGCAATCCTGCTACGACAGTTCCTATTGGAAGAACGGGCCGGTACTGAACAACGCAATCAGCGGGGTGGACCAGGCGCTGTGGGATATCAAGGGGCGCATGTCGGGCATGCCGGTCTACCAGTTGTTGGGAGGCAAGTGCCGCGAGGCGTGCGCCTGCTACACCAGCGTGGGTGGCAATGAGATTCCGCAAGTGATCGAATCGGCAAAGCGGGCGATGGCCCAGGGTTTCCAGTACATCCGGCTACAAATCGGCGTGCCGGGCATGGCGGCGTACGGTGCGGGTGGCGGGTCTGCCACCAAGATCAAGGCGCTGCACGAGCGGCCGGTTTTCGAACCTGGGCCTTACATCCGCCGCGCGGTCAAGATGCTGCACGAATGCCGCAAAGCGTTGGGTGATGATGTGGAATTGTTGCACGACATTCACGAGCGCGTATCGCCGCGCGAGGCGGTGCAGATGGCCAAAGACGTGGAGGATGTCAAGCTATTCTACCTGGAGGACGCGCTCTCGCCGGAAGATCTCCCCTACTTCCGTCAGATTCGGGAGCAATGCACCACGGCGCTGGCCATGGGTGAGTTATTCAACAGCCCGCACGAATGGGTGCCGTTGATGTCGGAGCGGCTGATCGATTACATCCGCATCCACATCTCGCAGGCCGGAGGACTGACGCCGTGCCGCAAGATCGCGATTCTGGGCGAGTTGTTTGGCGTGAAGACCGCCTGGCACGGACCGGGCGACGTATCGCCCATTGGCCACGCCTGCAATCTCCACCTGGGACTGGCGAGTTACAATTTCGGAGTGACGGAAGGCGGGATTATTCGCGGCAGGGAAGCGGAGGTCTTCAAAGGCAACGCCACTTTCAAAGACGGATACCTCTGGGCCTCGGACGCGCCGGGCTGGGGCATCGAAGTGGATGAAAAGCTCGCCAAGACCTTCCCATTCCGGGAGAGCCCGTTGAACGGCGGCTGGGGCGACGTCCGCAGGCTCGACGGCACCGTCATCAAGCAATGATGCGCCTCGCGGGAAACTGAAACCTAAGGGAGGACACATGAAACGCCGTGATTTCTGGAAGAGCATGGTGGCCGGGTCTGTGATCCCGGCCGCTGCCGCGCAGGAGGCCGCGCAGCGTACCAAGGGGCTGCCGCCACTCACCATCAAAGATGTGAAAGTGATTACCACCAGTGGCGGACGCCGCTCCCGCTGGGTGTTTCTCAAGATCGTCACCAACGAAGCGGGGTTGTGGGGGATCGGTTCCGCCAACAACCAGTACCAGACCTACGCGGTGATTACGGCGCTGGAGAAACACCTCAAGCCGTGGCTGATCGGCAAGGACCCCAACCGGATCGAGGACTTGTGGCAGAGCTGCAATCTGAAGACGTACTGGCGTGGGGGCCCGATCAACAACAACGTGGTCAGCGCCATGGACGAGGCGCTGTGGGACATCAAGGCGAAGCGCGCCAACATGCCGCTCTACGAACTGCTGGGCGGGAAGGCGCGCGACGGTGTGGCCTGCTACGACCACGTCGGCGGGCGTACGAAGGAGATTGCGGCGGAGAGCGTTCAGGCGTCGCTCGAGAAAGGCTACCGCCACATGCGCGTACAGTACGGTGAAGGCGGCTATGGCGGCGGCGGCTTCCTGCGGCCCGGCGAAGGTAGCCGGCCGGAGGGCGGATATCAAGGGTGGGCCTTCGACGAGGATGTCTATGTCGATACCATTCCGCGCGTCTTCGACTATGTCCGGTCCAAGGTGGGTTCTGCGCCGAAGTTACTGCACGACGTACACTCGCACCTCACCGGCTCTAACGCGGTGCTGTTCTGCAAACGCATGGAGCCGTACAACCTGTATTTCGTGGAAGACGTGCTGGCCCCCGAGAATATCTCCTGGTACCGCAAGGTCCGGCAGGCGTGCGCCACGCCGCAGGCGGTGGGCGAAGTGTTCTCCAACCCGCACGAGTACTTTCCGTTGATCACGGAACAGTTGATCGACTTCTGCCGGACCCGGGTGTCGGCGATTGGCGGCATCACGCAGGCCAAGAAAATCGCGACGTTGTGTGAAATCTTCGGCTGCAAGACGGCGTGGCAGGAAGGCGGCGAGAACGACCCGGTGAACCAGATGGCCAGCTTCCACGTGGATATTTCGAGCACGGCCTTCGGCATTCAGGAAGAGAACAGCTTTCCGCCGGTGTCGCATGAGATTCTGCCGGGCACGGGGCAGATCCGCAAAGGCTACCTTTACGGCAGCGGAGCGCCGGGACTGGGTCTGGATATCAATGAGGAACTGGCCGCCAAGTATCCCTTGGAGAACATCACCAACGGCGGTCCGTACGGGACGGACCGCGGCGTGGACGGCAAAGTGATCTGGCCCTAACCGGCTGTGAGATGTCCCTGAAGCAGCTTGACCTGTTGTTTACGCGCGCGGCTCCGCAATTGAGCCGCGACCGTCAGAGACGTCCCACGTACCTTCGAGGCATCCTGTAGTTGTAGATGGATTGGGCCAACATGGTGGAGGTGAATATGGAAGCGACGAAGATTTCGCGCAGGCATCTGGTACCGGCAGCCGCGGCTGCGTTCATGATCCTGCCGCGCGGCGCCCGGGGCGCCAATGAGAAACTGAACATCGCTGCCGTCGGCATCGGCGGCATGGGGCAGGAGTATCTCAAAGGTTGCGAGAGCCAGAACGTCGTCGCGCTCTCTGACGTGGACAGCGTCTACTCCGCCAAGGTGGCGGCGCGCTACCCGAATGCCAAGGTGTACGCGGACTACCGAGTGATGCTCGAAGAGGAAAAGGGTATCGATGCGGTGATCGTCGGCACGCCGGACCATACGCACGCCGTTGTCTCCATGGCGGCAATCCACGCGGGCAAAGCCGTTTACTGCGCGAAGCCCATGACCCGGACGCTGCACGAGGTGCGCGCGGTGACGCTGGCCGCGCGCGAGGCCAAGGTAGCGACCCAGATGAGCGTGCAATCCTGTGCCTCGGACCCCGCGTGCACCACCGAGGAATGGGTCAAATCCGGCGCCATCGGCCCGGTGCGCGACGTCCATGTGTGGTCGGACCGCCCCATCTGGCCGCAGGCGATAGCGCGGCCTGGCGAGGCGGCAGAGGTGCCTACCGGCCTCGATTGGGAGCTGTGGCTCGGCCCCGCGCCGAAACGTCCGTACCACCCCATCTATCATCCCTTCAACTTCCGCGGCTGGGTGGATTTCGGGACCGGCGCGCTCGGCGACATGGCCTGCCACGCATTCCACGTTATATTTCGATCGCTCAAGCTGACACGCCCCGTCAGCGTGTCGGCCAGTGTCGCGCTGGTCCGCGAACCGCTGATCGCGGAGCGGGGATACAAGAGCCGCACCGCCAAACTTCCCGAGACCTATCCGCACGCGTCCATCGTCACCTGGAACGCATGCACTGGTACGACGGCGGCGTGACTCCGCCGCGTCCCGAGGGCATGGACCCAAAGCGGCGCATGCCGATCGACGGCATGTACTTCTCTGGCGAGAAGGGCGTGATCTGGAGCGGTTTCACCGGCGGCCCCAGCGTCCTCGGCGACGAACTGAAACGCTCATTCGCTCCTCCCGCCAAAACCGTAGCCCGCACCACCGACCATTACCTGGAGTGGATCGCGGCGGCCAAGGGCGGGCCCCCGGCGAACTGCAACTTCGAGTTCGGCAGCCTCATCACCGAGGTCGCGCTGCTCGGTGTGATCGCGCAGCGCAGCCCCAACCGGCACCTCGATTGGGATTCCGGGAATCTGCGCATCCCGAACGACGCCGCAGCCAACGAGTTTGTCCAGCCTTCCTATCGGAACGGCTGGTCGCTTTAGGCGCTTGCGAGAATACTCAGAGTATCGTGCGCGATCCTTATAGATTCTTCATGGGCTGATGCGACATCCTATTGACGTAATGAGCCGCGCAATATTTTCATGCTCCCGGCAGCGGGGGCGGCAGGGCCAACGACTATGGCAGTGATCGCGATCCTGAGTTCGTGTGGAACCTGGTCGACCAGACCGTCCGCCAGGCGATCGCGAGTTGCCGCCTGGCCCCCGAGGTTGAGGCCGTCTGCGTCTCCGTGCAGGGCGACGCCGTGATCCCCATCAACCACCAGGGCATGGCGCTCCACTCCGCCATTCTCGGGATGGATACGCGTAGCGCGCTGGAAGCCGAGCACCTGCAGCACCATTTCGGGCGCGGGCAACTCTACGCCGCCACGGGAATGCCCTGCGCGCCATTGAACGCCATCACCAAGATTTTCTGGCTGGCGCGCAACCATCCGGAGTTGCGCAAGAGCCTTTGGAAGTATGTCCAGTACGGCGATTATCTGTTGATGAAGCTGGCTGGCGTCCCAGCGCTCGATTTCACCATGGCCTCGCGCACCATGGCTTTCGATCCGGTGCGCAAGGACTGGGTGCCCGGTATTCTCGAATTCGTCGGCATCGCACCGTCCCAGTTGGGCAATCTCTCGCCATCGGGCATGCCGGCTGGCATTATCCTCAAGTCCGTCGCCGATTCCTGGGGCATCAGCCGCAGCGCGCTCGTCGTCACCGGCGGCCACGATCAGTGCATGGCCGCGGTGGGGGCGGGTGTGATCGAGCCCGACCTCGCTTGCTACTCCATGGGCACCGCGGAAGTCATCAGCACATGCTTCACCACGCCGCGCGCCGGCTCTGCCATGTTGGAAGCCAACTATCCTTGCTACTGCCACGCCGTCGCCGACCACTATTTCACAATCACGCTGAATCAATCGGGGGGCCTTTCGCTCGAGTGGTTCCAGAACAACGTGATGGGGCTTGACCAGCTTTCCGAGCAGGCTCGGGTCGCCGCCGTCCGCAGCCTGCTCGACGAGATCCGCATCCAGCCCTCGTTGGTCATGTTCCTGCCGCACATCGTAGGCAGCGGGACCCCGACCTGCGACCACCTTTCGCGCGGCACGTTCCTCGGGCTCTCGCTCAAGACCGGCCGCCGGGACATGTTCCAGGCCGTAGCAGATGTCTTGGCGTTCGAGGCCCGCTTGAACCTGGAGACGCTCGCGGATCGCGATATCCCGATCCTGGAACTGCGCGGGGTCGGCGGCGGCACGCGTTCGGAGCGGCTTCTGGAACTCAAGGCCACGGTGTTGAACTCGGCGCCGGCATCCTGGCGCACGTGGCGATCGGCAAATTCGCCAGCATCGAACAAGCATGCCGGGAGTGCGTGTTCATTGACCGGTCGATCGAACCGCGCCGCGACGCCGTGGAAGTCTATGCGGCGGCGTTCGAACGGTTTCGCCAGGTACACAGCACGCTGCGCAGCTTCTACCACAACTGGAGGGCGGAATGCCGGACGGCAGTTCTCGTCTAGACCGGATGCGCGCCACATTGCTGCGCGAGTCCTCCATCCTCGCCGGACTCGCGCAAAGTCTGGACGAAACCTCCGCCCATGCGGTGGACGCCCTGCTGCACACTCGCGGCCATGTTCTGGTGGGCGGCGCTGGAACGTCAAACGCAATTGCCATGCGGTTGGCCCATCTGTTGTGTTGCTGCGGCGTGCCCGCCGTCTTCCTGCACCCTTCCGATAGCCTCCACGGCAGTGCAGGCGCAGTCACCGACTGCGACACGGTGGTGCTAATCTCTAAGGGCGGCAAAACCGCCGACGTCAACCGCTTCGCCCGTATTGCCCGGGAGCGTGGAGCGCGCATCGTCGCTTTCACGGAAGATCCCGCCTCGGAACTCGGCCAACTTGCCGACGAAGTCGTGAAGGTCAAGATCCCGGCCGACAGCGACCCGTTTGGCATGGTGGCCACTTCCAGTTCGCTGGCCAACGCCGCGGTGGCGGACGCCATTTGCGAGACCATCCTCCACGAGAAAGGGTACTCGCGCGAATCCTTCGCGCGCACTCATCCGGGAGGAGCGGTGGGCGAGCGCATCGTCCGCGAGAGGATCCTCAAGTGACCTCGTTCGGGGCGGTGATGACGGCCGTCGTTTTCGAAGGCCGGGAGAAGACGCAGGTGGCCGAGGTCCCGCGACCGGCGTGCGGACCGGACGACGTGCTGCTCGACGTGGTCGCCTGCGGCATCTGCGGCGGCGATGCCCGAAGCTACTTCGCGGGCGATCAGCACACCGGCATGCGCCGCATCCCAGGGCACGAAATGGCCGGCACCGTCGCCGAAGCCGGCCGCAACGTAACCGCTTGGGCGCCGGGCGACCGCATCGCGCTGGCGGCGGACGTCCACTGCGGGGCCTGCTGGTACTGCGCCCGCGGCTGGTTCAACATGTGCCAGAGTCTACGCATTCTGGGCAAGCACCTGGACGGCGGCCTCGCGAAGTACATGCTGCTGACCCCGGATATCCTGAAGCACGGCATCGTGAACCGCGTGCCCGCTGGGCTCAGCCTGTTGCACGCCGCCATTTCCGAGCCGCTGTGCTCCGTGCTGGCGAGCCACGATGAACTGGCCATTCAGGCGGGCGAAACCGTGGCAGTGATCGGGTGCGGGCCCATGGGGATTCTGCATCTCGAACTGCTCCGCGCGCGGCAGGCACGTGTCATCATGATCGATCTTTCGGCCACGCGGCTGGCGATGGCGCGCGACTCATTCGGCGCTGAGAACACCATCCTCGCCAGTCAGGCCGATCCCGTGCAGTGGGTTCGCGACCTTGCCGAAGGGGTCGGGGCGGACGTGGTGATCGTAGCCGCGCCCTCGGCTGGCGCCGTCCGGCAATCCATCCTGATGGTCCGCAAACGCGGGCGGGTAGGGCTGTTCGGCGGTCTGCCCGCGGCAGCCCGCGAGGTCGCCCTGGATATTAACCTGATCCACTACAACGAGCTTCGACTGGTGGGCAACTTCTCTTATCATCCCCGCTACCACGAATGTGCGCTACAGTTACTTGTCTCGGGAGGTGTGCGCGCGGCCAAACTGATTACCACTTATCCGATCGAAGACACGCGCCAGGGCCTGCACGATATCCGCGATGGCAAAGTGCTGAAGGCGGTGGTAGTTCCTAACCCAGGGAGGGCGATCGAGTGACCGGCATTCAACAGGACCTCGCACGGCGCGCCGCGGAGCGCCGCCCCATCCGTTTCGCCGTGGTTGGCGCGGGGCAGATGGGCACCGATATCGTGAGCCAGGTGCATTGCATGCGCGGCATCGAAGTCAGCGCGATTGCCGATCTCGACCTGGCCCGCGCCGCCGAGGCGTACCAGATCGCCGGAGTTCCCGCCGAGCGCGTCGCGGTGTCGCATTCCGCCGACGCCGCCAATGACGCGGTCCGTGCCGGCAAGTTCGTCGTAACCGAGGATCCCGCGCTCATCCCCGCCATCGAGGCCAGCGAATCCGTAGTGGACGCTACCGGCCATCCCGAAGCCGGCGCGCGCATCGCGCTCGACTGCTTTGCCCACCGCAAGCACCTGGTCATGATGAACGTGGAGGGCGATGTCACCATCGGGCCGGTGCTACGCCGAAAGGCCGAAGCGGCGGGCGTCCTCTACAGCATGGCGGCGGGCGACGAGCCCACGGCGCTGATGGAGTTGTACGGGTTCGCGACCGCGCTCGGCCTGGAGATTGTCGCTGCCGGAAAGGGAAAGAACAATCCGCTGAATCGCGACGCCGTGCCCGAAGAGTACGAGGCCGAAGCGCGCCGCCGCGGCCTGAATCCGCACATGCTGGTGGAGTTCGTGGACGGCTCCAAGACTATGATCGAGATGGCCTGCTTCGCCAACGCCACCGGCCTCACCCCGGACGTGCCGGACATGCACGGTCCCAACACCTCCGTGCCGGAACTGAAGAACGTGTTCCGGTTGCACGAGGATGGCGGCATCCTTGGCCGCAAGGGCGTGGTGGACTACGCGGTGGGCAAGGTGGCGCCCGGCGTCTTCCTGGTGGTCTCCACCGATCATCCGCGCCTGAAGCAGTGCCTGGTATTGCGCGACATGGGGCCGGGCCCCACCTACACGCTCTTCCGCCCCTTCCACCTGTGTAGCATGGAGGTGCCGCTCACCGTCGCCGAGATCTCGCTCTACGGCCGCGCCTGCATGCAACCGCTCGATCACCTCAGCACGGAAGTCACCACCATCGCCAAGCGCCACCTGGCGCCCGGCGACGTCCTCGAAGGCATCGGTGGCCGCACCCATCGCGCCGGCTGCCGGAGCTATGCCGATGCCTGCGCCGCGGACGCTCTTCCCCTGGGCCTCGCCAAAGGCTGCCGGGTGAAGCGTCCGGTCGCCAAAGGTTCCCTGATCGCGCGCTCCATGGTCGAGCCCGTCGATACCCTGCTGCATCAACTGCGCGCCGAGCAGGATCGATTCTCCGAGGTACTGGTCTAATATGTCTCAAACTACTCTCGCGGTCATCGTCGGAAACCGCGATTTTTTCCCCGACCGGCTGGTCACCGAAGGCCGCGGCGACATCCTTTCGCTGTTCTCCGAAATGGATATCGAGCCCGTGATTCTGAGCGAAAACGACACCAAACTGGGGGCGGTCGAAACCTGGGAGCACGCGCGGCGCTGCGCCGATCTTTTCCGCGCGAACAGCGACCGCATCGAAGGCGTGCTGGTCACGCTCCCCAACTTCGGCGACGAAAAGGGCGTTGCCGATACGCTCAAGCTCTCCGGCCTGAACGTGCCCGTTCTGGTGCAGGCCTACCCTGACGACATCGCGCAGTTCACCGTGGAGCGCCGCCGCGATGCCTTCTGCGGCAAGGTCTCGGTGTGCAATAACCTGACCCAGTACGGCATCCCTTTCACGCTCACCACCCTGCACACGGCGCACCCCGCCGCGGCGTCGTTCCGCGAAGACCTGGGCCGCTTCGCCGCCGTCTGCAAGGTAGTCAACGGGATGCGCAACGTGCGGCTGGGCGCCATCGGTGCGCGTCCCAACGCGTTCAACACCACGCGCTACAGCGAGAAACTGCTGCAATCGGCAGGTCTCAGCGTCTCCACTTTGGACCTCTCCGAACTGTTCGGCGCGGCCGGCCGTCTCGCGGATTCCTGCGCGAAGGTGGGCGCCAAACTCGAAGAAATCCGTGGTTACGCTCGCACCAGCGGGGTGCCCGCCGAAGCGCTCCTCAAAATGGCCAAGCTCGCCGTCGCCATGGAAGCCTGGATGGGCCGCTACGATATTCAGGCCACCGCGCTGCAATGCTGGGACTCTATCCAGCAGAACTACGGAGTCAACGCCTGCACTATCATGAGTATGATGAGCGAGAAGCTCATGCCCAGTGCGTGCGAGGTCGATATCACAGGTCTTGCCGCAATGTACGCCCTTCAACTGGCGAGCGGTACGCCCAGCGCGCTGGTGGACTGGAACAACAACTACGGCGACAACCCGGACAAGTGCGTCTTCTTCCACTGCGGCAACTGGGCCAAGGCCTTCCTCCCCGATATTGAGATTAAGACCGCGGAGATCCT